>NZ_JAVKEW010000097.1:0-68217 GCF_040226375.1 Coleofasciculus sp. G2-EDA-02
GACTTGTATTTACATTACCACAATAGTAGAACGTTATCCGAATTATTTGACTGGCGAATTTATTCGCTACCTAGACGGTTCGCTCGGTTTCATCTCCCAGCTAAAGAGCGTGGGAGCCTTCACCCATCGCTTGAACGGTAATTCTAATTCTTGCCAATTTTCCCAGCCGGTTCTTTGCTCAGGGGGTGTGTTCAGGTAGCTGTCTTCAAAGCCGTCTTGTTTGACGCTGTACCAAATTTTCCCCTGGGCATCGGTAGCTAAGATGACCACTTTGCCTTCGTGGGTAATGGTATTAATGTGTTGGAGTTTTTCTTGAGTTATATACATATATTATCTGCGATCGTTATTTGTAGTTATCTCATAAAGCCGTTTCAGTAAACATTCAAAAATTCCAAGTTTTCAATATATAAAAAATATAAATAGATTTAATGTAAACTCATGATGAAACTTATGGTATTTTAGACTGTTTGACCGAGCTACCTGTAGGGGCTCTTTCACTGCCGTGCCCCTACTATATGTGGCGTTTGTGCGTAAGTCCTGTGGATTATTCGACGTGAGTGGGGCGATTCTCGGTTCCTTGGGCTGGGAGGATGTCACCTTTGGTTGAGGAGCAAGCTTTAAAGGTGACGTTCCCAATCTCAGATTTGAGGTTTAAACGGTCACGTTTGACGTTTCAGACCTTGATCTTTGAGGTTTAAACCCTCAATTTTGATGTTCTATACCTCAGATTTGAGGTTTAAACGGTCAAGTTTGAGGTTTCCAACCTTGATCGTTGAGGTTTAAACCCTCACGTTTGAAGTTGCAGACCTCAGATTTGAGGTTTAAACCTCAACCAACACCTCCGAGCACCATTGTAGAGACGCGCCATGGCGCGTCTCTACAGGCCAGAAGGCTCAGAACTTTTGCGGCGAGAGCGACGAAACCGCTTACCCAGATCTTCTAGATAGGGTTCGAGCTCTCCATCCAGATCGCTTGCCTTGGCATAGCTGTAGACTAGACGAGCGGCGGCATAAGCCTCGTTTCCCGCTACGGCTGTCGTATCTGCCACCTGTTTTGTCAACTGCGTCAATGCCATCTGAATCGGATATAAGCTCTCAAACACATTCAAATCGTCTTCCATTTCCTGGCGATCGAACAATCCGGGCAAAATTTCTGGGTGTTGGCTTGCCAAATCCAGGGCTTTGGCGACAAAGGCACGACTTTTATCTCCTAACCGCAATAGGGTTTTACTTTCTTCCGGTGTCAGGGAGAGCAGAAAGGGTAGCTTTTGTTTCAGGGTAGCGATCGCAGCTTGAATAGCCTCCAAATCTTCTGGGGGAATCGTTGTATTCACGCGGTTCTCTGGCATAACCTGTACTCCTCATTTGCTATTGGGTTGACATTTGTTGCTCCTACTATAGTCTGTGTCGGTTGGATTGGCACAGGACACCTAATCCTCTTAAACGAGTTATAGCAGTAGACACATCGATTAGGACTTTCGTCACCATTGTAGAGACGCGCCATGCAACGTCTCTACATAAATGATCTGTCCTAACAGCTATGGCGGTTGCTATAAAGCATTAAATAAGAATCAATCAAGTTTAACGGGGTTAAATTTTATGAAGATTCCCCGTTCTTGTGCTTTCTAGGTGTTAGGTATTAGGTATTAGGTAGAGCCATTCTAAATAGGTTGTGGCAATTTAAAAAAATGAAATTATTGCTATACCTGGGTTTCATCCTTTTCACTTGTTACAACTCATTTAGAGTTTCTCTCTTAGGTTTTGGGTTGTCCTGGGAAGCCTCATCTCCCCTCTCGCCAACGGGGATTAATGATCTCGGTTAATCCTTCTCCCAATAACGATAAACCAATAACCATGGATGTCATCGCTAAACCGGGGAATAAAGCTGTCCACCAAATGCCTGTGGGTAACGCAGCCAGGGCTTGACGCAAATCATGACCCCATTCTGGGGTTTCTTCGGGTAGTCCTAGTCCCAAAAATCCTAGTCCACCTAAGATTAAAATAGCGTCGGCGGCGTTGAGGGTAAATAAAACCGGGACGCTTTGAATTACATTGAGAAAGAGGTAACGGGAGAGAACCCGCCTAGGGGAAGCCCCCATCGCTTGTGCGGCTTCGATAAATAGTTCTGTTTTGACGCTGGCGGTATGGTTACGGACAACGCGATAATATTGGGGAACGTAAGAAATGCTCAGTGCGATCGCGGCATTAAATACACCTCGCCCCACGACAAAGGCTAGGGTAATGGATAGCAGCAATCCGGGCAAGGTATAGATCGTATCCATCAAAAACAGTAACACCCGATCTAATCTGCCGCCGAGATATCCACTCACTAACCCCAAGGGAACACCAATGATTAAACTCAAGCTAGTTGCCAGAATCACCACTTTTAACGCCGCTTGAGTACCAAATACGGTGCGGGAGAAGACATCATAACCTTGGCGTGTCGTACCGAACCAATGTTCGCTACCAGGGGGTTCGTGGATGGGGTTGATCAGAGATGCAGTAGGATCTTGTAGCCATCCCCATCCTTGAAAAACAGGGGCAAAAATAGCGATGAGGATAAAAACAGAGGTAATCACCACTCCCACCGCCATGAGTTTCATTGACAGGCTGGCATATTGGCTAAAACGTAAAAGATGAGTCAATCGCGATCGCGTCAGCGTCATTGGTCAGGTTTCCTCGCCAAAAAATCTAATAAAATGGTCTGGTGAGGTTGCCCCAAAGGACGCACCTGACCCGCTATTTCCGAATAAGCCTGACCTGCCTTAATCTCTTCGGGTGTCAATAAACCCAGATCCCAGCCTTCTTGTAATACCAATTGATTCAATTCCACCGTTAAAGGGGCGTGGAATATATGACGAATAACCTGGGCATCATTATAGCAATCAAACTTTGCCAATTGGGGAGGAGTATAGGAAATTTCTTCGAGTAATTCTCGGCGCATCGCCACCTCTGGAGTTTCTCCTGGCTCCAAATGACCGCCAAAGAACCCCCAGCACCCCGGATAAAGGATGCCAGGGATGTCGTTCCTAAGCTGCATGAGAAACCGTCCCGAACGGTAGAGAATCGCGATCGCGACTTCAATAGATTGATTGTTCATTCTTCCCAACGTCATACGAATGATATCATGTCCGGTTGAATACCCATAATTACGGTGAGGGTGAGTAGGGGCTTGGTTACCAAGCCCGTACATTTTTATTAGGGGTGATGGGTCCGGACATCATATGACAAAATTATTCAGCCTTCCGCTCGAGCTGTTCTGTTTCCTGAAGGTAAACTTCACCCATTTCCTGTCCACCAATGGGAATACTTTTAAATTGTACCTGTCCTCTAATTAAAACCTGGTCACCCACCTTGGGAAGTTCTTGATTGCTCACGATCCAAATTTTGCCCGTGGTATCCTGAAGTTGATAAGCCCCGGAGTTCAAAAAGGGGGCTTGGGCGATGACTTGACCTTGAAGGTAAAGCACCGTATTGGCATTCTTTTCAGATGGGATCTCACCAATCGCGGTGAGATCTACGGAATGAGCGCTACCCATACCATTGGGAGTACCCTGCAGGGGGACATTGCTACAACTCACCAGTCCTCCCCCAAACAGTAAAGCACACATTGGCAGGAGATAAAACATAGTTAACCTTTGGCGGATTGGAATTGACGAGCAAAGACGTGAGCGATGGTCGTTTTGAGCAGACATTGCCGTAACTGTTTCCCACCTAAACGGTGTACATCCTGGTTATAGCTTAGATAGTTGAGAATTGAATACTGAGCAGTGGCACCACTACCCGTAAAATAATCAAAGTCCTTAGATGTCTCTCAACCTGCCCATGAAATCTGTTTACCCTCAGTTACTGGATGGCAAAGCCCTGGCTCAACGCATTCAAGATCAGCTCAAAGCCGAAGTAGAACGGCTCAAATCCACTTATGGACGCCCACCGGGATTAGCAGTGCTAATGGTTGGCGATAACCCAGCTAGCGCCACCTACGTGCGGAATAAGGAACGCGCCTGTGCCAAAGTGGGGATTGCTTCCTTTGGGCAACATTTTCCGGCTGATGTCTCTCAAGCCGAGGTTGAGCAAACCATTCATCGCCTGAATCACGATCCCAACGTCGATGGTATTCTCCTGCAACTTCCTGTCCCCCAACACCTCAATACCGTCTATTTACTCCATCAAATTGATTCTGATAAAGATGTTGATGGACTGCATCCCCTCAATCTAGGGCGTCTGCTGCGAGGTGAAACTGGACTGCGAAGCTGCACCCCAGCGGGAGTGATGCGCCTGTTGCGGGAGTATCAAATTGATGTGAAAGGGAAAAATGCTGTTGTTGTGGGGCGGAGTATTTTGGTCGGTAAACCCATCGCACTGATGTTACTCGAAGCCGATGCTACGGTAACCATTGCCCATTCGCGCACGCCAAATTTGGCTGAACTGACCCGTCAGGCGGATATCTTGATTGCTGCCGCAGGACGCCCTAATCTAATTACGGCGGATCAGGTTAAACCGAATGCCATTGTGATTGATGTGGGTATCAATCGCGTTACCGATGCTCAGGGAAAATCCCGGTTGGTGGGTGATGTGGATTTTGATGCCGTTCGAGACATGACCCAATTTATCACCCCGGTTCCCGGTGGCGTTGGACCGATGACGGTGACGATGTTATTGCAAAATACTGTTTTCAGCTATACCAGGACTAACTCATAACGCCCCTAGGCTCGTAAAATTGTTAAGAAAGTGAAAAGACGATTTAAGGAATAATGGCATGGTAGCAACAGATGGGCGACCTGCCCCCAATGGGGAACCCCCAACCTTTGATTTATCAACCTATCTCAAAGAGCGGCAAGCTCAAGTTGAGGTTGCTTTAGACCGTTCTTTACCCCTAGGTTATCCGGAAAAGATTTATGAGGCAATGCGCTATTCTCTCTTAGCTGGGGGGAAACGATTACGTCCGATTCTTTGTCTGGCAACCTGTGAACTGATGGGTGGCACGATTGATATGGCAATGCCAACCGCTTGCGCGTTGGAAATGCTCCACACGATGTCGTTAATCCATGATGACCTTCCCGCTATGGATAACGATGACTACCGTCGGGGTAAACTCACCAACCATAAGGTTTACGGTGAGGATATGGCGATTCTAGCGGGTGACGGTTTGCTGGCGTATGCGTTTGAATATGTTGCCACCCAAACTCAGGGAGTTCCCGCCGAGCGGGTGTTGCGAGTGATTGCTCGTCTAGGTTGGACGTTGAGCGCGGCTGGATTGGTTGGGGGTCAGGTGGTTGATTTGGAATCCGAGGGAAAATCGGATATTCAAGCGGAAACCCTTAATTACATTCATACCCATAAAACCGGAGCGTTGCTGGAAAGCTGCGTCGTCTGTGGCGGAATTTTGGCGGGTGCAACGGATGCGGATATAGAACGTCTGTCTCGCTATGCTCAAAATATTGGTTTAGCGTTTCAAATTATTGATGATATCCTGGACATCACCGCAACTCAGGAGGAATTAGGCAAAACGGCTGGGAAGGATTTGCAAGCGCAGAAAGCCACCTATCCTAGCCTCTGGGGACTAGAGGCTTCTAAAGCTAAAGCTCAAGAGTTGATTGAAGAGGCTATTGCCCAACTTGAACCGTTTGGTGAGCGCTCTCAACCTTTAATTGCTCTGGCTGATTTTATTACAGCGCGGACGTATTAGTCTTATGTTATTCGTCTTATGTCATTCGTCATTGTCATTCGTCATTGGTAAGTGCTTAAACATCCGTTGATCAACAACCCATTTTAACTGAAACACGATGCAGGATTTTGGCAATATCCTAAACAACCAGGTACTACTGGTTGCGCTGATTGCTTGTTTAGTGGCTCAACTCCTGAAGCTACTGGTCGAGTTAACAAAAGATCGGAAATTTAATCTCCGCACTCTGGTGACGACTGGGGGGATGCCTAGCGCTCATTCAGCTTTGGTTACCGCCTTGGCTGCGGGTGTGGGACAAACGATGGGATGGGCGTCTCCTGATTTTGCGATCGCGACGATTTTTGCAATCATTGTTATGTACGATGCCGCCGGGGTTCGACAAGCTGCAGGTAAGCAAGCTCGTATCCTTAATCAAATTATTGATGAGTTATTTCAGGAAGGCAAACAGTTTAATGAGGATCGCCTCAAGGAATTGCTGGGGCATACCCCGTTTCAAGTGATTGTGGGTTCAATCTTAGGGGTACTGATTTCTTGGTTAGCTGCCCCAGCTTATTGTTTTTAGGGGTGGGGTTTGACTATAAACCTCCTTTATGATACAGAGGCTAAGGACGCGATCGGGTCAGGAATTGTATCCGATGGAGCCGGAAATTCTCCAGTTTTGACGAATTCTAAGCGCAGCTTTAACCAGGTGATAAATTTAGGGTTGGTTGAAATAATAGCGACGGCGGGTTGAGGACATTCTTGTTTGACTTGCGCCATTTCTGGAGCTTCTAAAAAGGCGGGTTGTTTGACTAGCCAAAAGTCAATCTCTTTTCCTTTATCTTGGTAGTCTTTGGTTCGTTCTCTCAGAACTTCTTCAAAGGGTTCTTCTTCAAGTAAGAAGCGTTGACTGGCGACTAGATAGTAATAGGTTTGCATGGTTTTAATTGGGTGATTGGTGAACAGGTGATTGGGAACGTTTTGATTGTGTAGGGGCGGGTTTAACGGCTATCATCTCTTTTTGACCCAGATTTGACTAAACCCGCCCCGATCAATTGAGTTTTGTTGTTAATTTAACGTTAGTCAGGGCGGGTTTTGTTGTTAATTTAACGGTGGGCAGGGCGGGTTTTGTTGTTAATTTAACGTTAGGCAGGGCGGGTTTTGTTGTTAATTTAACGGTGGGCAGGGCGGGTTTTGTTGTTAATTTAACGGTGGGCAGGGCGGGTTTTGTTGTTAATTTAACGGTGGGTAGGGCGGGTTTTGTTGTTAATTTATCGGTGGGTAGGGCGGGTTTTGTTGTTAATTTATCGGTGGGTAGGGCGGGTTTTGTTGTTAATTTAACGGTGACTAGCTGAATTGATTCCCTAAACCCGCCCCTACAATTAGGGCTAAACCCGCCCCGACAATTGACAGACGTGCCAGGGTATGTATGAAACATGATTTTTGAATTAACTCCCCTCATTGTTTTCTCAGCATGGCTTGTTTCATTTCTCGAACGGCTCGTTCTAATCCAACGAGGGAGGCTCGCGCGATAATGCTATGACCAATATTAAGTTCTTCCATCCCCGGTAAACAAGCTACTGGGTAAACATTCCAATAGGTTAAACCATGACCGGCATTCACACGCAACCCAGCCGCGATCGCGTCTTGGCATCCTTTGGCTAACAAATCCAGTTGCGTTTGGCGACTGGCTTCGTCTTTGGCTTCTGCATAGGAACCGGTATGCAGTTCAATAAACTTGGCGTTAATGGCTGCCGAGGCTTCAATTTGGGCAGGATCAGCATCGATAAATAGACTAACGGGAATTCCTGCCTCTTGCAACTGCGCCACGACTTCACCTAGACGGGATTTTTGACCCGCAATATCTAATCCTCCCTCAGTGGTGACTTCCTCCCGCCGTTCTGGAACTAGGGTAATATAGTCTGGTTTAATATCGAGTGCGATCGCGATCATTTCCTCCGTTGGTGCCATTTCCATATTTAAGTGAGTTCGCACCGTCTGACGCAAGAGTCGGATATCCCGATCTTGGATATGGCGTCGATCTTCCCGCAGGTGGGCAGTAATCCCATCCGCACCCGCTAATTCGGCTAACACCGCCGCCGCCACGGGATCGGGTTCCACAGTGCGTCGTGCTTGTCGAATGGTGGCGATGTGATCAATGTTGACGCCAAGGGTTAGCACTTACGTTTTTTCTCCTGATACTGTTTTTTCTACAACCCTTGATTGTATCTGAAAGGGGGTTTGGTGACCAAACCCCTACCGGTTCCCCCTGGGTCTGTTAACTTAAGCACAAAAGGGCAATGGGCTTGGAGAAAATTAACCAAGTCTTAACGTCAAAACCCCACGGCTGAACCACGTTGCCCAAAATGTTAACTTTGATTACAAAAAAAATTAAACTCAATGATTTGAGATACTCTGGCTAATGAGATAAAAAGTAGGTGGTTTTTTATGGTCATTATCAGCCATTAAATGGGCTTTAGTAAGGTTGTACTGAGCGATGCCATAATCATTTATTTAAAGAATCAGTGTTACTTTAAAACTGCCTACTTGAGTCAAGCCAGCCTAACTAGCTGTGAACCAATTGAAACCGTGCGAATCGGCAGTTTCGGCAGGTTTGTTGTGAATTAGTGAAGACAAGGTATAAGACGACTATCTTATATCCGAGTTTATCATGGCTATCCAATTGATCGGACTTCCACCCAGACCTAAGACTAGACAATTTTCTGAAATTAAGTTTAAGCGAACAATGACATCAAGCCAGCCAACCTTTGAATTACCTGATTTTTATATGCCTTGGCCCGCGCGTGTGAACCCCAATGTACAGGGGGCACGCATACACTGCAAGGAATGGGCGTATCGGATGGGCATCCTGGGATCTGATGAGGATGCCGTATGGGATGAAAAAACCTTTGATGCGATGGATTTTGCTGGCTTTGCTGCCGCCACTCACCCGGATGCACCCGCATTGGAGTTGGACTTACTCAGCGATTGGTATGTTTGGGGGTGGTTTGCCGATGACTATTTCGCTAAAACATTTGAGGTGGGAAACCAGGATGTCAGACAGGCTAGGTCTTATATCGATCGAGTCATGTCTTTTATGGCTACGGATTTATCAACGCCCCTTCCAGAACCCAAAAACCCGACAGAACGCGCCCTGATTGATTTGTGGTTTCGGAGTGCACCGACGATGTCTCAGCAGTGGCGACAACGGTTTGTTGAACATTACCGGACACTATCCTATACCGCCCTGCGAGAACTTTTCAACCAGGACAAAAACCAAGAGCGGATCATAGATCCAGTAGAATACGTCATGTTGCGTCGTCAGGTCAGCGGGATGTTTTGGTCGGCGGATTTGGTCGAACACTCTCTAGCGGCTGAGATCCCAGCCGAAATTTACAACAAGCGACCTATCCGGGTGTTAAAAGACATCTTCTGTGACAGCGTAGCTCTACGCAACGACATCATTTCTTACCAGAAGGATATTGATGAAGGCAGGAGCAATAACTGTGTAATGGTGGCGGAACACTTCTTCAACACGGAGATCCAGGACGCTGTTAACTTCGTTAATGACTTAGTGACTTCACGACTATTCCAGTTTGAGCATACCATGACGGTGGAACTCCCCCCACTCTTGGATGAGTATGGGTTGGATAGTGAGGCACGTTACCGGGTATTTCGCTATGTGAAAGCCCTGCAAGACTGGATGGCTGGGGATCTGGAGTGGGAAACTCGCCCCGGAGGCAGATACATTCCCGCCGAATCGAAAAAAGAATCGCCACTCGCAGGACCCAAGGGCTTGGGTACGGCAGCGGCGCGTATAGGCTTATCGCCGGCGGCGATGGGATTAAGGGTGAGAACCTATAATTATATTCCTTTCCAGACGGTGGGAGAAATTCCCCTACCCGAGTTTTATATGCCCTTTTCGACAGGATTGAATCCGCACCTAGAGGAAGGGCGACGGAAGTCTAAGGAATGGGCTTACGAAATGGGACTGATCGGTATTCCTGGCATCAGTTTCTGGGATGAACAGAGATTTGATGCGATCGATGCAGCGTTGACCTGTGCATTAGTGTATCCGAAGGCTGCCAAAACTGTCTATGAGCTGGCGACAAAAGGCATGGTTTGGGGTTTTTACCTTGATTGTGTATTTGATGGACGCTACTTAGCGACCCGCGACATAGTAGGGGGTAGAGTGTTCCTGGCTCGACTATTGGCATTGATCTCTAGCGACTCTGGTCCGATGTTGATGCCAACTAACCCATCGGAACGGGGTTTAGTGTATCTATGGCAGAGAATGACTTCTTGTTTGTCTGCCGAGGACAAGGAGGAGATGAGGGGTTTACTCGTAAAAATATTTGAAAGTTGGGCGTGGCAACTTGACCACCAGGCACAAAATCGTATCCCTGACCCAATCGATTATGTAGAGACACGTATCAAGACATTTGGTTTTGATTTCCTGATGCTCTTGAACCAAAGCGAGAAAATGCCCCCTGAGCTTTATGACAGTCAACCGGTACAAAGCATGCACAAAGCGGGTGCCAATGTTTCCAGTTTAGTCAATGACATCGTATCCTATCAGAAAGAAATGGAATCTGAAGGCATACTTTTCAATAGCGTGTTGATCACTCAGCATTTTCTTGACTGTGATGTGGCAAAAGCGGTTGAGATTGTTAATAACCTGATCACGGCGCGGGTGCGTGAGTTTGAACACATCGTCGCCACCGAACTCCCAGCGCTCTGTGAGGACTTTGACCTAGATACAAGGGCTCGCGAACAGCTATTTGAGTATGTTGAACAACTACAGTTCATGATGTCTGGTATGCTCAAATGGCACTTGGGTGGCAGCTACTACAAAGAACCTGAATTTAAACGCGATCCCAGCCCCAGGAACTTGTTCAATGCGCCTACCGCCTTAGGTTGCTCAGCCGCACGGATAACATCGTTGTTGAGTTCGGTCGGTATTCCCCAGCTAGGAACCGAAGCGGAGCCAGTGGCGGAGACTTTACCCAGTCTGCCCACAGGGTTAGGCACGTCAGCGATGCAAATTGCCGCCAGCTTAGCGGAGACTCCCCAGCCAGAAACCGAAGCGGAGCCAGTGGCGGAGAGTTTACCCAGTCTTCCCACAGGGTTAGGCACGTCAGCGATGCAGATTAGCTCAATGTTAGAAACAGGACTTACGCACAAACGCCATTTATGGTAGGGGCACGGCATTGCCGTGCCCCTACAGGTAGCGCCTGTGCCGTCAAAAAAGCGTAAGTCCTAAGGAACCAAAAGCTAATTTGGCGAAATTACGGGTTTAGATACAGGGGGTAAAAATGAAGGGCTGTAATTAGACAATGGTCTACAAAATTAGACAAGGAAGCAGAAAAACCATCGGTTATGCGCGAGGATCTAGCTCAGACCAATCAGATGTTTTCGAGATAATTACTGTATTTTCTGCCAGATTCTATGAGTCTTGGTCACAGAAAAACAAGCAAACAGTAGAGCCGTTGAAAGATGCCGCAAGTCAGCTTTAAAACCAAACTCAAGCCCAATAACAAGCAGGCAACCTTGTTAGCTAAACACGCAGGCACGGCACGTCATGCTTGGAACTGGGGACTTTCCTTATGTCTTACAGCGTTAGACAATAAAGAAAAACTGCCAACGGCGATTGACCTCCATCAGCGTTTACTCGCAGAGGTGAAATCTGTAAACCCTTGGTACGATGAGGTTTCCCCCTGTAGCCCTCAACAAGCGCTGCGACATCTAGCCACGGCATTACAGCGATGGTTGGTGTCAAAGGTGTCCCAGAAACCCACATTCAAAAAGAAGGGAAACAAGGACAGCTTCTACTTAGAAGGCGGCATCAAAATTAGTGGAAATCGGATAAACTTACCTCGAATTGGCTGGATAACTTGTCATGAAATACCGCCAAGTGTTACTGTAAAAAATGTCACTATAAGTAAACTGGCTCAGGATTGGTACATCAGTTTCAGCTACGAAAAAGATATCCAAACCACAGCGAAAATTCGTGATAGAATCGGCGTAGATGTAGGAATTAATCGACTCTCCACCTGTTCCGATGGAACCGAGGTAGAGAACGTCAAAGCCTATCAAAAAGCCAAGGGTCGGTTAGTTCGCCTGCAACGTACCCTGAGCCGAAAGGTAAAAGGCTCATCCAACCGTCAAAAAGCGAGCAACCGACTGGCTAAACAAGATCGGCGAGTCGCTAACGTTCGCGCCGATGCCTTGCATAAACTCACGACATGGTTAGCTAAGAACCACAGCACCATTGTGATTGAGGATTTGCATGGTTCTGGGAGGCACAAAAACCATCGGTTAGCCTCAGCCATAGCCGATTGTGGATGCTACGAATTCAAACGCCAATTGCTGTACAAAGCCTCCTGGTACGGAGCCGAAGTAATTGTAGCTTCTCGATTCTATCCATTCAGTCAGTTGTGTTCTGAATACTCCCACCAACAGCAGATGCCATTGCACATTCGCACATTTTCT
This sequence comes from Coleofasciculus sp. G2-EDA-02, assembly GCF_040226375.1. NCBI lineage: Bacteria > Bacillati > Cyanobacteriota > Cyanophyceae > Coleofasciculales > Coleofasciculaceae > Coleofasciculus > Coleofasciculus sp. G2-EDA-02. The sequence continues at coordinate 12,157 of NZ_JAVKEW010000097.1, forward strand.
GGTTCGTGCTGTGGCATGAAAAAAGATCAAGATTTCAACGCCTCGGTCAATCTGGAAAACTATACTCCTGCCGTCAGCTCGACGGTGGTAGCCTGTGGAGACTCTAAAGTTACAGCCTCTGGGCAGTGCGAGTCAATGAAGCAGGAAGCAGACCTCAATCTAGGTATATCCAAGATTGTCTAAGTTCTGTAGAGCGGAAGGTGTCGTCACCGAAACCGTAGGGGCTTGGTTACCAAGCCCTTGGTTACCAACTGCCCAGGATATCCACTAACATTAACCAAAGGAGAGTCATCATGACAGATGCAGCAAATACGCCCCTAGAAAATCAAAATGATCAACCGCAGCTAACCTTAAACACAGCCGCTGCCCGGAATTTGGCAACCACCACCAAAACCAAGCCCCAGATGCAGGGCATTTCGTCCCGGTGGTTGTTGAAAATGCTGCCCTGGATACAAGTCGTCGGTGGTGGCTATCGGGTGAACCGTCGGTTAACCTATACCGTTGGCGATGGGCGCGTTACCTTCACCAACGTTGGGGCTGATATCCGCGTGATTCCCCAAGAACTGTGTGAACTGCCGTTGCTGCGGGGGTTTGAGGATGAAGAGGTACTCGCTGTTTTAGCTGACCGATTTGTGCAGCAAGAATTTGCCCCTGGTGATGTGATCATTCAGGCGGGTCAATCGGCAGACCAGGTCATCCTGATTGCCCATGGTAAAGTGAACGTGATTGGATCTGGAAAATATGGTGATGAAGTCGTCTTAGGGGTGCTGGCTGACGGCGATCATTTTGGTGACCAAGCCGTTGTGCAGTCGGAAGATACTTGGGACGTTAGCCTACAAGCCGTGACTCGCTGCATTGTTTTGTCACTACCGGAAGAGGCGTTTCGGCAGTTGGTTAGCCAATCTGAAACCTTGCAGGCTCAGGTTGATCAATACCGCGCTAGCCTGAGCAAACCCCAGAGCGCCGAAGGGGAAGCCTTGATCGATTTATCTGCAGGACATCAGAGTGAAACCCCCTTGCCCGGAACCTTCGTGGATTATGAAGCCGCTCCCCGTGAGTATGAGTTGAGCTTGGCTCAAACGGTGTTGCGGGTCAACTCGCGAGTGTCTGACTTGTACAACGAACCGATGAATCAGACTGAGCAGCAATTGCGGCTGACGATTGAGACATTGCGGGAACAGCAGGAACATGAACTGATTAATAACCGCGACTTTGGGTTGCTGCACAATGCAGACCTGAAACAGCGCATCTTTACCCGTAGCGGTCCACCCACCCCAGATGACCTGGATGAACTAATCTCCATTGTCTGGAAAGAGCCGAGCTTTTTCCTCGCCCACCCCCGCGCGATCGCAGCCTTTGGTCGGGAGTGTAGCCGGATGGGACTCTATCCCCACACTGTCCCCATGGGCAACAGCTCAATACCCGCTTGGCGTGGTATTCCCATCTTTCCCTGCAACAAGATTCCCATTACCAATACCCGGACTAGCTCCTTCATGTTGATGCGTGTGGGAGAAGCTAACCAAGGCGTCATCGGTCTTCACAAAACGGGTATCCCCGACGAATACCAACCCAGTCTATCTGTCCGGTTCATGGGCATCGACGAAAAGGCGATCATCTCCTACCTCGTCAGCGCCTACTACTCTGCTGCTGTCCTCGTCCCCGACGCACTAGGCATCCTTGAAGATGTTGAAATCGGTCGTTAGGAAGAAGGTGAGAACGCTGTCTACCGAGGACTAATTAAGGGGCAAGTCGGGGCGGGTTTTACAGATAACTTATGGCAACAACTGATAACTTGACTAAACCCGCCCAACTCCTGTGGCGATCGCTATCAGTCGAGGGAGCAGGAACCCCGTAGCTGAAAATTAGAATGGGCAAGGGTTGTGGCTTCAGTTGACACCCATGGTGGGCAGTACCCACCCTACGGGTTTCAGGTTGTTTTAAGGGTCACTAGTAATTACAGAGAGTTAAGTTATGACAGATGCCGCCAATTTGCCGGTTGAGAGTGAACAGCCGCAGATGAGTTTGAATACAGCCGCCGCCCGGAATTTGGCAACCACGACCAAAACCGTGCCGCAGATGCAGGGCATCACCCCACGGTGGCTGTTGAAGATGTTGCCTTGGGTGCAGATCAAGGGGGGTACTTATCGGGTGAACCGTCGGTTACGCTATACCGTCGGGGATGGACGAGTCAGTTTTACCAATACGGGAACCGAAGTGCGGGTGATTCCCCAATCCCTATGTGAGCTATCCTTACTGCGCGGGTTTGACGATGTTGAGGTGTTAAATGCCTTAGCTGACGGATTTGTGCAACAAGAGTTTGCCGCAGGTGACGTGATTGTCCAGGCGGGTCAACCAGCCGATCGCGTGTTACTCATTGCTCACGGTAAAGTCAACAAGATGATACCGGGAAAATATGAGGAAGAGGCTTTACGAGATATACTCGCCGACGGTGACTATTTTGGGGGTCAAGCTCTGGTTGAGTCCCAGGACAGTTGGCATGTCACCCTACGGGCAGTAACGAGCTGTACAGTATTATCCCTGCCGATTCAGGCATTTCGGCAGTTACTCAACCAGTCCGAGGCGCTCCAAGCTCAGGTCGATCAATTTAGAGCCCGGTTGAGACAGCCCCAGGACAAACACGGTCAAGCCGCGATCGCGATGTCAGCGGGACATCCGGTGGAAACCGAGCTGCCTGGGACGTTTGTGGATTACGACTTAACACCGCGCGAGTATGAGTTGAGTGTGGCTCAAACCATTTTGCGGGTCAACACGCGAGTGGCTGACCTGTACAATGAACCCATAAATCAGGTTGAGCAACAGTTACGGCTGACGATTGAGGCGTTGCGGGAACGGCAGGAATACGAACTGATTAATAACCGCGACTTCGGGTTGCTGCACAATGCGGAGCTCAAACAGCGCATTTTTACCCGCACCGGTCCACCCACCCCAGATGACCTGGATGAACTCCTCTCTCTGCGGAAGAAGTCGAAGTTCCTGCTGGCTCACCCCCGCACCATTGCTGCCTTTGGTCGGGAGTGCAACCGCCGTGGCATTTATCCCCAGACTGTTGAAATAAACGGGCAGATGATCTTCGGTTGGCGGGGCTTTCCCATGTTTCCCTGCAACAAAATTCCGATCACAAAAGCTAATACTAGCTCTATCCTTGCACTCCGCACCGGTGAGGAGAATGACGGGGTGGTTGGGTTACACCAAACGGGTATCCCCGATGAATACCAACCCAGCCTGTCTGTCCGGTTCATGGGTATCAACGAAAAGGCGATTATGTCTTATCTAATCAGCGCCTACTATTCCGCAGCCGTTCTCGTCCCTGACGCGCTGGGCATCCTTGAAGAGGTGGAAATCGGGCGCTGAGGGAAGGCATTCATTATCATAAAACTATGCCTGCCTTAGTCTAGGGTCTGCTGCAGGGAGCAATGTAGAGACGTGCCATGGCACAATGTAGAGACGTGCCATGGCACGTCTGGGAGTCGCCCTTTCCTGAGCAAGGGCGGGTTTAGTCGCATTTGGGTGCAACCGAAAAGATAGTAGTAAAACCCGCCCCTACAATTGACTTATACAAGTGGTTTTTAACACGACAAATCTCTCCATCTGAAATACTGAACAATCCTCAACTACCCCAGCTAATGCTGGAGTGATTCCCTGGTTTAGCCTCTTTTGCGCCTCTAAGGTGACAGGTTGATAATCTCGCAGCCAATCATGATTGGCTAGATATTCTGGTGTGAAGGCAGTATTCTCTAATAGCCAAAAGTCTACTCCATAAAGTTGGATAAACTGTTTCACTTCCTCTAAATCAGGACTGTACTGGGCTTGAATCAGATCGATTGTGCGTTGGCGAAATTGACGATAATAACCCCAATGATAAGGAATCGCATATTCCCGCCCGACTAAAATAGAGCGTTGGGCAAAGGTGGGCAAGTTATTCGCCTCTTCTGATACTGAGGCAATTAAACTATCTTTCGGTTGCTGTTGGAAGAATTGATATAAAGCCGGAAAATGACCGTCTTTATATTTGGTTAACGGAAAGGGTTCAACCAAGTAGGGATAGAAAAGTAATACTGCTGTGAGGAAGCTAATTGTTAGGTAGTGGTAAATTCTGAGTTTTGAGTAGGGGCTGGTTTCTCTATTATTGCTTCTATTCGCCCTGCTGTCACTGAACTTGCCCTGGCTAAGGATGAGAGTTTTAATTTTTGCGGGATGGCAATCTGTTCTCAAAATCGCATCGAATACGATTGTTAAAACTATCCCGGCTGATACGGATAAAAGAATACGAAAGCTATGTTCTGTATAACGACTGGGAAGATGCAGGTTGAATAGTAGCAGATGGGCAATGATGAATATGAATAGAGATGCCCAGAAAATTTGAGCTAATATTCGGATCTGAGGGGAAATAGATTTAACCAGGGGGAATGAGTTGGGATGTCGGTAGAGAATGGGTAATAGTATGCCTAAGGCTAAAGTGGCGGGTCTAACGAAGCCTACGTCTAATATACCACTTCTGGGACTGAGCAAAAAGAAATGCCAGGGGTTATTACTGAAAAAGTAACTGCGCCCGGTTGCCGAAAATTCGGGTAATTGTTTGGCTTGAGTGGCGGTGATGACTGGATCGAATTGGCTAGGAATTAGGGCGTAGCCGGAAATGGCGATTACTGTTACGATTAGACCGATTGTTGATAGGGCATGGGGGGGGAGTTGGAATTTTTTTGGGAAACGCAGAGGGGCGCAGAGGTAAGCGCAGAGGGGCGCAGAGGTTCGTATAAGTGAGTTTTTGGGGGGAAAGGGTTGCAGGATGAATAGGGCGGCACAAATTAGTAGGTATTGGGGATAGAATAGGGATAATAGGATTATTGTGGTTAGGCAAGGTAGTAGAGATTGGCGTAGTAAGTGGTATAAGAAGGCGAGGAATAGGGGGTAAATAAAGGCTCTGGGTGTGGCTGAGATTAGGTCATCTTTCATCCAAAGACTTTGATTGAGTAGTACCGAGGTGATGAAACCTGCCGCTGGTACGGGTAGGAGTTGGAGGGATATACTAAAACAGTAGCCTGTCGCGATCGCGCTGAGAATGGGTGGTAGGAGTTTGTTGAAGAGAAAGGGATTTATGCCTAAAGCGGCGGCTATTCGGTAAAGGGTTGTATATCCCACAGGGGCGACGGATTGGAAGTAATCGGCGATTAAGTCATCGGGAAATAATTCGCTATCAATGAACTTTTGCATCCAAAAGACGTGTTGGCGGGCGTCGTCTTGAACGATATAGGCATGACTAAAGGCTTCCCTGAGGGCTAACCTACTGTAAATTGCGGTGATGGTTATGCTTAAACTGAACCAAAATAAAACGTGAGCTGTTAATTTTGTTGATCTAGGTTGAGTTAAAAATTTTTGCAGAGGTTTACGTTGCATAAAATGGTGAAGGTTTTGTTCGTAGGGCGCGATCGCAAATGTGATAAATTTGTTTATAGGTGACATCCTATTTGCCAGAAAACTGACGCGATCGCCTTTAAATCAAGGACGGGTTTTGTTGTTCAGTTATCGTTAAGCCACCCCATTGAGCCCCTAAACCCGCCCCGACAATGGATTTGTATTTTTTGCCTTCTGATTTAAAGTTTACATTGAAGTGCTATCACCAAGGGAATCGCCTCTTTCAACGCACTGATAAATGTATCAATTTCCTCGCGGGTATTATAGAAATAGGGACTTACACGAGCTGTGCAAGGAACCCCTAAAATCCGGTGCAAGGGTTGGGTACAATATTGTCCCGCCCGAATCGCAATTCCACTTTTATCCAACACTTGAGCTAACTGATAAGGGTTGATCGTTCCGCAGGTAAATGAGGCTAAAGCGGCTCTACCACTCCCGTCAGCGTTGGGTTTAGGACCATAAATTTCAAGGCTGGGAATCGTGTTTAATTGCTCAAATAAATAGGCAGTCAGTTCATGTTCATACGCCTCTATTTTGTCCATCCCAATAGCGGTGAGGTAATCCACGGCTGCACCGAGCGCGATCGCTTCGCCAGTGGCGGGAGTTCCGGCTTCAAAACGGTAGGGTATATCGGCATAGGTGGCATGATCTAAAAAAACCTCAGCTATCATCTTACCTCCCCCTAAAAATGGTGGCATTTCTCTGAGTACGTCTAATTTCCCATACAGGAAACCAATCCCTGTAGGAGCGCACATTTTGTGTCCCGATGCCGCTAGCCAGTCGCAATCAATCCCTTGTACGTCAAGTTTTAGGTGCGGTGTACTTTGACAAGCATCAATTAATACTTTGGTGCCATAGTGATGCGCCAGTGCGGTAATGTCTTGGATTGGATTAATACATCCCAAGGTGTTAGAAACATGAACAATTGATACCAGTTTCGTTCGATTGGAGAGCAGGGTTTTAAACTGCTCTACGTTAAATTCTTGGCTGTCGGTTAATTCGACAAACTTTAACACAGCACCTGTGCGTTGGGCAATCTGTTGCCACGGGATCAGATTGCTGTGGTGTTCCATCACCGAGAGAATGATTTCATCCCCAGGCTGTAAGTTTTTCCCTCCCCAAGTGGATGCGACTAAATTAATTCCTTCTGTGGCGTTGCGCGTATAGATGATTTCTTGGGCAGATGTGGCATTAATAAATGTGGCAATTTTTTGCCGCGCGTTTTCGTAGGCTTCGGTGGCTTTGGAACTTAGGGTATGAATGCCTCGGTGAGCATTGGCGTTAGTATGCTCATAGTAGTTCTGCCAAGTCTTAAGAACTTGTAAAGGTTTTTGGGAGGTTGAGGCATTATCTAGGTATACTAGAGGTTTACCGTTAACGTTATCTTGCAAAATCGGGAAGTCAGCACGAACTTTGGCAGCAAGCTGTTGTTCTGTTGTAAGTATCATAGTCATCCAGATTGAAAATTGTCTGTATATTGTTCTAGATCAATTTTCATATTGATTGCTATGAAATCCAAGGATAAAAATGATAAATTAAGTATCATTTTCTCAGAATTGCCATTGGTCATTGAACAGAGAACGATTTTCCCATGACTTCAACCCATCAATGCTACTGTCTCAGTTCCACAAGTGCATTCGTTTTTATCGTATCCCAGCTTATTTCTGACACTTGATCAACCTTTGAGTGTCCTCAGAACTTTTACTTTTCAAGGTTTCTGAGTTTTTCAGCAAGCCCTATTTAGCTTTTCATTCCATATGTTTGTAGTCAGCGCTTTAGCGCTTCTGGCACGCTTCGTGCCTACTACGAAACCAGGTTAAGTCAGTGCTATTCATCCTAAGTTAAATCGCTTCACCTAAAATGAGCTGTTGTCGATGACTGTGCAATAACTGGAATTCCTGTTGCACTACCTGCTCTAACATATAAATTATATCTTCAGGTCGCAGCAGGGTGCCATCATTCCGACAACTGCCAACATACCGTAACACGGCAGGTTGAGACGGGGCGTCTGTTTTAACTTCTATCACTTCTAACTCAAATGTGCGATCGCGTAAATTAACCGACTTCTTCTTCCCCGACTTGGTTCGCTTCTGTTGCCAAATCGCCTCAGCCCGGTTTACCGCCTCAACCCAATCTTGCCACTGTTGCAGCGATGCTGATCCCGCTTCGCTTACCACGTCAAGCCGATACTCCGCTTTCTCTAATAGTCGGGTTGTCGCCGGCACCTTTAAATCCACTTCTTCAACCTGATAAACCGGGATATCCGGCGGAAGCTGATCCCCTAACCGTTGCTGAAACTCCGCCACATCCATCGACTCGGTTAACTCAAAGTCGGCAATCTCACCACTACTAGACATCCCTAATGACAACGCATTAGCGATCATAATCCTCGGTCCTGGATGATATCCCCCACTAAAGGTAATCGGTAAGGATGCCCGTCTCACAGCACGGTCAAATAACCTGACTAAATCCAAATGACTGACTAATGTCATTTCGCCTACCTTACCGTACCACACCCGCAACCGCTGTGCTTTGTGTTGATTTGGCTTAAAGTGACCTGTAAATTCGGGAATTTGCGGCGGTTCAAAGACAATATTATGACCAAAATCGGTGCCACAGATCCCACAGTGAGAACAGCCCTCAAAGGCACAATCGGGTACAGTCGCCGCGTCTAGGGCGCGTTTTAAGTCTTCGATTAGCCAGTTTTTGTCAATCCCGGTATCAATATGATCCCAGGGTAAGGGAGAAAGGGTGTAGGGGCTCTTTTCATTACTATCCTTTGCTTTATACCCAGATGCAACTAAACCCGCCCTGTCTAAGTGCGAGAGTTTTGATCCTTCGCTTCCCGAATATGACACCGGGTTTGTAGGGGCTCTTTTCACGTCTATCGTGTCTTGCTTCACCCCGATGTGACTAAACCCGCCCTGACTGATTGTTGAATCGTCAAACACATTCCATTCGCCGTTTTCGATTTGGCGATATTTCCAGGTAAGATCAGATTCTGCGATCGCGCCTTCCCAAGCGGCAAATGCTTTATCTAAACTTTCCCACCACGCATCCATTCCCGCACCCAATTCCCACGCCCGACGCACCACCGCCGCCAAACGTCTGTCACCCCGCCCGACAAAGTCTTCCATTGCCGAAATTCGCACGTCGGTGTAGTTGACTTTCACACCCTTAATCCGGCGAAAAGCATCGCGTAATAACTCTTGCTTGCGGATAAACTCAGACGTAGACACCGAATGCCACTGGAATGGCGTATGCGGCTTGGGTGTAAAGTTAGAAATAGTAATATTAAAGCTGAAACGCTTACGCCCCGATGCCCGACATTCTTGCTGCAACCACCTCACCGTTTCAGCGATCCCGATCACATCGGCATCGGTTTCACCGGGCAAGCCAATCATAAAGTAGAGTTTAACTTTATCCCACCCTTGCTCAAACGCTGTCTTTACACCCCGCAGCAATTCTTCGTTCGTCAATCCCTTATTCACAATATCCCGCATCCGCTGGGTTCCGGCTTCTGGGGCAAAGGTTAAGCCGCTTTTGCGCGTACCGCCGATCATATTGGCAATATTTTCATCAAAACGATCAACCCGTTGGCTGGGAAGAGACAGGGAGATATTCTCATCTTTGAGACGATTTTTTACTTCCAATCCCACGGCGGGTAGGGACAGGTAATCGGAACAGGAGAGGGAAAGCAGGGAAAACTCATTATATCCCGTCGCCCGCATTCCCTTTGCGATCGCATCGACTACCTGTTCCGGTTCCACATCCCTGGCGGGGCGGGTTAACATTCCCGGTTGACAGAAACGACATCCTCTGGTACAGCCGCGCCGAACTTCAATCGTCAGTCGATCATGAACAGTTTCTATATAGGGTACCAATCCAATGGAATACTCTGGCATTGGCGTGGCGACTCGCCGCAGAATCCGCGCTGGTACATCAGCACGATTGGGATGAACTGAACCATCCTCTGCCATGGCGTAGAATTGAGGTACATAAACGCCGGGGATCTGCGCTAAGTCTAAGAGTAATTCTTTGCGAGTTAATCCGGCTGCTTTGCCTTGTTCGATAACTAAACCAATTTCGGGGAGTAATTCTTCTCCATCACCTAGCGCCACGAAGTCTAAAAAGTCGGCGTAGGGTTCTGGGTTGGATGTCGCGGTTTGTCCCCCAGCAAAAATCAGGGGGATCTCTGTGATTGGGTGATTTGCCCGTTCTTGCCAAGTGAGGGGAATTTGGGCTAAAAAGAGCATTTCTAGGATATTTGTCGCCCCAAGTTCATAGCTGAGGCTAAATCCCAGGATATCAAAGTCTGTGAGCGATCGCCGATTTTCCACAGCAAACAGGGGTGTCTGACTTTCCCGCAATTTCGCGGCTAAATCCGGGGCGGGTAAGTACGCGCGATCGCAAAGTTGTCGAGGTTGAGTGTTTAGGATGTTGTAGAGAATAATATGCCCTAAATTAGATGCACCCACTTCATAGATTTCTGGGTATGTTAACACCCAGCGCACCTTAGCGGCGTCCCAGGGTTTATGAACAGCGCCTAACTCGTTTCCCAGGTAGCGGGCTGGTTTGATGATGTCTTTGGTCAGTAGTTTCTCAGGTGCGATCGTCATGACAACCTTGCCCCTCTGATCAGGTACGGTTAACCCTTACAACTCATCCATCTTACAGAAGACTGGCAATAATGCCTAATGGTCGTCAGACTATTATTCTGTGACTGTCTCCAGGAAGCAAAAAAGAATGAATCAGGGGAGTGTACAATTCACCTACTTTATGATATTATTCCTGTTTTTACAGATCAGGGGCATCTGTTTTACAGAATTATCAGGGTACACTACTAACTTTTGGGTTAGCTGACACCCAAAGGATCAAGCGAATGCCATTGTCCTGCTGGGGTTTTCTGCTTTATTTGTCAAGGTTGCCAAAAAAGCCTCATAGCTGTCAAAGATTTCCATAGCTTGATCCAGTTGAGTCAGCTCAAAAATTATCCGAACCGAATCCCCCACACGGCAAATGCTAAAGCGCTGGTTTCGCTGTTGCGCTAAACGTAACGCTGATACTAATATACCCAAGCCAGCACTGTCCAGGGACTCTACCTGCTCCATGTCAACCAGCACCGTCGAATAGCGATCCGACAAAATAGCCGATTTCAGTTGCCGATCCAATTCTACCGCATTGGAGGCATTTACCTGACCCGTTGGTCTAACGATTGATAATTTGGGGTTTAAAGTTGCGATTGCCATAGCTCACTCCTCTGTATGTAAGACATTCGATTAGAGAATCCACCTAAAGATAGCGCGTCAATTCTCAAAGTTGCTACAATTCTGCATTAATAACGGGTTAAGGTTTTCCATTGTATGGTTTTACTTTCTTCGGGTTTTTAGTGTTCCGCCAAAATAATATAAAATTTGTATCTAAATATACTAAACCTATGAACACTTAACCAAGGCAGTAATAGTCCACTATTTATGCTTTACTCAATGTTTATCCTTAGCACCAGTTCTCCTTACACTTATAACTTCTAGCTTATCTGGGGCATCTTCCTTTAGATATATAATAAAACGGATTCTTTTTATATTACAACTTTTTAACAATTGTCAAGAAATTAAATACGTTATTTTCTTAGCCGGAGAGGGCTTACCTGCGATAGACTGTCGGCAGGGAGGGTTTTTCGTCTTTTGGGGCAAGGTGTCTACCGAGCTATCAAGGAAATTACTAAAACTATTTTCGCAAAAAAAACAGTGATATAGATCACTAAAGAAATTGATTATAATCACGTTCTAGGCTAGTAATTCCCCAGAGAATTGATCTAGTATGGAATTCTGTGCAATAAGAGAGTGAAAACCACCTACGTTATCCGCCATTTGGTTGAAAGAGCGCTTTATATCAGGCAACTAACTCCTGATATAGAGAATGAAATTAACTACGAATTAACTCGCTTAGGATATATTTCCGATGCCGATTACGAAGCCCTTGAATTATTAATGGCTGAGATGGATGCGGGTAGAATCCGCTTAGTTCCCAGTGTTTAGAGAGTCACCTTAATCATCACCAGCGAGACGGGAAATGAAAAAAGGGTCACTTCAACGACTAAGGATTTTTTCATTACCTTATGCCTTATCCTATACTGAGTCCTGACTAATGCTCTAGGCAAAATATAAGCCAGAATTAAGGAAATCTTATGACCCTTATAGAGTGGATTTCAGGGATGATTCAAACTCCTGGGAATAGGTTTGCCAAACTTCAGCAATAAAATCAGCAAGTTGATGGCGAGTATCAGAATTATCTTTCGGGTGGTGATGCAAGTCTTCAAGTTGCGCTAATAGAGGAATTACCTCCGTATCCCAAACAAGTCGTAAAAACTTTGTGGGCCAAAGTATATCAGGTCCTTGACGCAAATCATACAATCTGAGAGATTGGGGTGTAACTTGGGTTATGTCTTCATTCTCGATTGGGGTGACGGCTAGCATCAAAGGGCGCAACCAACCAATCTGCCGCCATTCAACGACTTCTATCACTTCAGCATATAAATGGCGCGTTGCGTGTTCTAAACAAACAATTTGGTGAGGCTGAAAATTAATCGGCTTGAGAGAGAAAGTGGACATAATAATCATTTTGTCAGCATCAGCGACAGTTTGCTAGTACAGCGTTTTCAATCTTGATGTGATACAGCCCTTCCAAGAGTAGAACAGCGCTGCCTGATCGTTACCGTACTACACCGTGTTAGAAAGTGCTGTACAAGAAGGCACAAGGAAAGAATGCTCCAAGGCAGAAGGCTATAACTTTCCTTTAACAAAATTTCACAGAGCTGACGACTAAAAACTTAAAAACTCAGCTCCTTTATAATACTAGGGGTACAAGTCTACATTCACACCAATCGAGTCAACCTACATACCCACAACAAGATCAGCCATCTCGGACTCTTCATTACAAAACTTCATGAGCGTGCCGTTTTCTTTTGTCCGACTACTTATACTTCGCATACTACACATTCAAGTGCGGAATTTGGGCTGAAAGGGAATCAAGCAGCTTACCCGCCCCGTCAGGGTGCGATCGCTTTCCCTTCCAGAAAATAAATATTATTACTGTTGACGTTCCTTAATGCTAGATATACAATAGCTATATCTGTCCAATCACACCCCACCAGTGTTCAGTGTTTCCTAATTGCGAGGGGTTCACTCTCCTCGTGGCTGGTGTGCGGAATGGCGAGATCATCGACGAATTTAAGAAACAATATTAAATCAAGAGTGGGGGCGCATCCCCTAAACAATAGATTCCTATTGTTGGACAGGTAATTGTGTCCAATTACTTCTTCTGTCAAGTCAATGTAGCTCAGGCAATATTTTCTGCGATGGGCAGGATTTATCCTGGCTTTATTCCTCTTTTCCTACCCATAAAGGGGGGGGGAACCCAGATTTGGGATGAGATAGCACAGCCTAATAATTGAGTTCAATAAAGTATAAAATTCAGATGAAAGCAGCTTTCTGGAACAGCAAATTTCAGGAAGTCCATCTGTAAGCCCAGGATTTTTTTACAATAAATATAAGATAATATTATGCAAAAAAAAAATAAATAATATTTTTTGTTATCGGAGTGAATTATTGAAGTTTATGTAGTAAATTAATAAGGTAGTTTACTGTTTCGTATAGAAAGAGGAATAGCAATGGCAAGCACAAAGTTTATTAGTGTAGACATTGATTCGGGACAACAAAAAACCATTAATTTTGAGAATACGATCCTCAACGCCGGGGTTGCCGTTCAAGGTTACTATGTGGACTATGGTGGCCGTGACCATCACGTATTGAGTCTTGACGTAAGCGCCGCTATTGCTAGTCAGAGCGGAAGTCAGCTAACTGTTAAGGCTACCTGTGAGATGCGAGACGGTTCCAATAACGTAGCAAGAGGATCGGTCACTGTATTGGCTATTGCCTACTGTGATGGATAATCAAACATTGCTGACAATATTGCAGGTGGCATTAACCATCTGCATTAAGAATTAGGAACTCGCCCCCTAAATCCGCCAACAGGTCGATGGGATAGGGTGAGGTCATCTCGCCATCCCTCGACGTCCAATCTGGGTAAAAAAATAGGATCGAATGCTGGAAACCTAGGCATACGGTCGTTTTAATCAGAATTTGTTATCGATTTCATCCAACCTTTTATCCAACCGAGGAATAGCTCTCTCAGTTGTGTAATCCAGCTTACACGAGTTGGATTGGATTGGTTAAATATAGTCGAATGTATGGACGATCCTCGCTAGGTGGCGTTAATATCTGAATTTTTCAACAGACCAAGGAGATAAAATAAATGAGTGAAAGCACGAATACTCAAATTCCACAAATACGTCCGACACAATTCGAGAGTGATGTTAGCAGTATTTTTAAGGATAGCGTGAACCTGTTCAGGGGAGATGTTAACCTTTCACTGGACTTGGTATCCCTAAAAGGTCGAAACGGATTGGATGTAAAAGTCACCGCATCTTATGGGAGTAATGTCAAAAGCGAAATTCGCAATTCAAACGTTAACAAGCCCACCAGTATATTGGGTTTGGGTTGGCAACTTCCCTTTGATCGCATCGAAGTAGAGAGCCGCGATAACGCCTCAGTAAATGACAACCTATATTACCTTTATACAAATAACACCTCGACTGAACTGGTAAGCACTACAAGTATTTGGGTTCGCGCCACCCTGCCCGAAAGTGCGGCAGAAACCTTAAATCAAGGCCAAGTGGATGATGCGATCCAATCCCAATTTATCGATTCAGGATTAGCACTGGACATTAACGCCGAAGTCGAAGTCGTCACCAATAACCAGCAATGGATCATTAGCGATCGCGTTAACCAAAGAGTATTCAAGATTGAAAACCAAGCATCAAACCTGAAAGTACTCGCCGGTGGAGAGGCGTTTGAATGTTTCCAATACGATTTCAGTCAGATTCTTTACTACCCACAGTTTGAGCGTTGGGAATTGGTCAAAGATGATGGCACCAGCTACTTTTATGGTGGCAACGCACAGAACCAAAACCCAATCCAGTACAAAGTCAAATGGGGGAACTGGTCAGGGGAATCAGCGTTATCCCATGACTCTGAGAATACATTACTGCAATCCCCTTATCCATTCGCCTGGAACCTAGTCTCTGTTGAAGACATCTGGGGCGATACCATCTCATTCAGTTACGATATCGTAGAACAACAGGTCGGTGATCAAGGATTATCCTTTACCAAGGCGTGTTATCTCTCCCAGATAACCGATATGTTTAATCGCACCATCGACTTTAACTATGGTGAGAAGCAATATAACATTGACTCCCCTGCCAGTCCCCGGGAGTATATGTCACCCCACTGGAATGACCCATATACACAAGTTCCCACCAATGAGCCTAGCCCTTACCAGGATAGATATGAAACCCGCTACCTTGATCACATCGTAGTCAATAATCCCCAGGGCGTGATGCTCTACATGATCCAACTGAGCTACGACATCGGCTCCAACTTCAGCGACTACAGCCAGGAGGATTATCTTTATGGTGATACCGTCAAACGTACCCTAACCCGGATACAACGAGTATTTGCCCATAACTGCTCAATGCCCAGCCTGGATTTCAGCTACTGGAGCGCCGGATCAGTAAATGCTGGCGCACTAAGGGGCGCTGTTACACCGGATGGAGCAACGATCAACTATCAATACAAACAACAATCCCTACCCCTGTGCGACAGACAAAAACAGATCACCAACCCTTGGCCCGGCTCTGCCAAGCCCCGTGTCTGGTTCGGCTCTGATTATGTCGTCAACCTGTGGCTGAATGAGTCCACCAACCAGATCCATGTCACCCTCTATACCTGGCTGGGACGTTGGCAGCAGTGGGCACCCAGCCAGCAGATCATCCAGGTCGATGGCTTATTCGATATCAACCGGCTCAACGTCTTAACCACCGAGGATTTTGCCTGCCTCAGCTACCCGGTAACGCAACAGCAAAAGTCCTACGTACACATCTACCATAAAGATAACCGCAAATGGGGAGAGTGGTTAGAGACCGACCCAATAACCGTTAACACCACCAACCTACAAGTAGCCGCTGGGGATAACTTCTTGATCGCCTGCGACCAAGAGAATCGCATCCTGCTGCGCTACACCTGGGATTGTTTCTCAAAAGTGTGGATTATCGAAGATGTATCTACTGAACTTGAACTAGAGAGCGGTACGCCCTATATCACTGCCGCCAATAAACACTACGCCATACTCGACTATGCCAAGCTGAACGGTGGAGAGCGTCATAATCGGCTCACCCTCTACTATCAGGATAGCAACTACCAGTGGCATACCGGAGCCTCAGAAACACTGACATTTACCATAGGCGGCTATGACCCGGATAACTCCTTTGGCTTTAATACCAGCGCCTCCTTTATCGCCATAACCTATATCACCAACGAGGTATCAGCCAGCTTTAACTACACCGTCAAGGTATTGGCATGGGATGAGTCATTCGGCGCAATCACCAGCCATGACTTCTCCTACCGCCTGCCCAAGAGCACCCCTTCCTATCAGATTACCACCCGGTTTATTGCCCAGTTTGTCAACAACAGCATGATTGCCTCCGGTCCTCATCTGCTTCGTTACAATGGCTCATCATGGTTGCAAAACAGCAGTCTCGATTTCCGCGATACCTACAGCGATAAAGATATTAACTGGTACGCCTATGGAGCGGATTACGCCATCTATACAAGTAATCGGGAATATGCGGTTCAATCCAAGCTTGTGGGCTATGATCCTACCACCAACATTACCAGTTGGGACAACCAAGCCGTTGAACTCTACACCAAGGATAGCTCCACTTCAGGCAGAAAAAGGCGTTATTTCCCCACCGCCGGCGCCGATATCGCCACCATGGACAATCGCATCTACCACCGTGGCTCACAACAAAACTGGCAGGATGCAGTCGGTGAATACCAAGAGGTATCTGAGGGGATCGACAGCACCACAATGATTAACCAGGGACCTCGCTTCATCTCATATTTGAACATTGATGACGATACTGCCCAAGACACCAGTCTATGGCCTTTGCTGAATCAGTCCTTAAATACCGAGGAAACCATTGCTCAGCGTTACTTTACCCAGATCAGTACAGTGGATGGCTCGGTGAAACAAAATATCAACGGCAAATACCCTTCTGGGCTCTCTACATTTGTCACCTATCTGCCCCTGAACAAAGATTTTGATGACGCTGAGACGATTACACTCAACCGTTACCTGGACAATACCCTGCAAGGGACTCTGGTGGACTTTTGTGTGGACTCCATGAGCATCAACGACGGCTACACCACCAATACCACCAAATATGTTTTTGATATTGATACAGCCACCTGTGACCCAACCGGTGCCGTCTTGAAATACTACAAAAGCCGCTATTATCCCGGCACGGATGCCATCGAAGCCCCAGCATACGGCTATACCGAGAATAGCTATTTCAATGGTTTAACCCAGCAAAACACCGAGGGCTACCAACAGGTACTGGCCCAAGATACGGCAGCCTCCGGATTGCTGGATGGACAGCTAATCGAGCAAAAAGTCTTTGATGCCAACGGCAAGCTTCTCGTTCACGAACAGAAACAGATTCAAGCCTTCACCGCGATCGCAGCCGATGGAACAATCTACAACCTATTTGGCGGATATATCCGTTGCATCACCAATACCACGACAAATGATGGCTTGATTGTTACAACCGACTATGAATATGACAGCCGCTTTGGCAAATTAACCCAGGAGAAATTCGATAACATCACCCGGGATGGTACGGTAGAGACGGTCTATAAAAACTACAGCTACGCTTTTGCCGCCTACCCGTGGTTCCTGGAGAAGAATGTCATTGATGTTCCTTTCACCCAGTATGAATCAGTCTCCTACCCCGCACAGGGAGAGGACAAGACACTGATTTCAGGCAGCCTACAGCAATACACCCCACAACAGCGGCAGATCCCTGATGCCAACATCGCCGCACCAACGGTTTGGGCGACGGGAAATTCATACGTACTCCAGCAAGAAACCGAGGCTTCAGAGCTACAATTATCAGAGTTAATTAAAAGCGATCCTGGCCCCCAGTGGTTGTTGGTGAACAGGGTATTGGAGAGAACCTTCCATGGTGCGATCGCCAGCCAAAAAGATGTCACTGATCAGGTAGAGACCACCCTATGGGATACAAACGAGATCTTGCCCATTGCCATCTTTAATAATCAAGGCGAAAACCAGTGTGATTTTGTGGGATTTGAGCCTTATGAAGGTTATCAATCCAATTGGCGTCTCACCAACTCAGGTGCCAACCTTGCCGACTACATTGTCCCTGGGGATGCTTATACTGGCAGCAGTAGCTTTAAACTTACCACCAATAACACCCTTGAGAGGATCACACCACTCCAGCAATCACAAACCGCTATAGTCTCAGCCTGGGTCAAGTCAGAAACAGGGTTCCTTGCCGACTCTGGCTCAGTCTATCTAGAAACCACCGCTGGTGCCAACTCCACCAACCGAGTCGCCATAGAACTCGACAGCGAAGAAGAGTGGTTATATTGGCAGGCAGTGGTGGACTACAGTGGTGATTCAACCCAATCCCTCTCACTGGCATTTCGCAATGATAAAGGATCAACCTATCTGCTATTTAACAATATCAGCGTCACCCCCCTAGCCAGTGAAATGGAGGTCAAGTTTTACGACCTAGTCTATTACGATGAGATCGCCTCCATGGGCAACAACGCCAACATCCGCCGTTACGCCTACAACCCACTACGCCAAAAATTTGCCGAAGTAGGCCCTGGGGAAAACCCCAAACAAGGCTCCCTCAGCTATGGGACACGGGCATGGAACAATCCCACACCGTTTGAGTATCCCAAAAATGATCCCTCTAGCCGTTGTCATGTACTAGCCGCCGAGGGCGGCATCTACGAGACTTTCACCAATGGCGAACAGGTCTGGAATAATTGGCAACGGGATAACACCGATGCATGGCAGGTAAACAATGGCCAGCTTTACCACATCGGGACAGCACTCAATACCGTTCAGTGGCGTCCTACGGCAAGTACCGGCACCTATGCAGTGGGTTTAACCTTAACCTCGCCCAATACCGAGCACCTGTTGTTGGAAATCGCCATCGGAGATGCAGTGAGGGCTAAGTGGCAATCAGAGAGTGGCTGGAGCCTAGAGCTTGATGGCACCACCCATACCAACAGCGCCATCAACGGAAAAGTGCCGACCACTATCATGGTAGTACCGGTTACCGGAGCTGTACTATTGTTCGCCGACGGTAGACAGGTGTTTGCCGTAGAGAGCACGACACCAATTGTCGGCGAGTTGACTCTCTCGGCCCAGGGAGAGTGGCAGTTTGCCAACCCAGTCACCTATCTCTCACCTCAAATCTCGATGGTGTATAAAAACGCCAACCGCAACGAGATCCAATCACAGGTATTAAATGGGACCCGGTGTCTGGTAAAAGAGACCCGCTACAACCCCCTCGGCAATACCATCGCCGAAACCAAGATCGCCTCATTCAACAACACTCTGTTTGGCTATCGCAGCGGTTTTGTCACCAACTTGGATACCACAACGGGTGTGATGATGGGTGAAGTGAGTGACTATTACCCAGAGGACGAAGGCTACCCCTATAACGGTACCCTCTATGAAGCTTCCGCTCTGGGACGACCCCTGAAAAAGGGACTACCGGGTAAAGCCTTTGCGATTACAGACAACAATAGTCACACCACCCAATTCAATTATGAAGTAACTGACCAAGAGAGCGTCGCGGGAATCTCCTATCGCGCCGGCGAGTTTTTGGTGACAGCGACTATCGATGCCAATGGCTCAACGGTACTAGAGATAAAAGATCGTAGAGGACAGACACTGGGTAAACAGACAAACGTTGGTGAAACGATGCTGGATGGGGTGCAACAGGTTTTTGACTCAGCCGGTAACATCACCCAAATTCTCCATCCCAACTACTTCTCGGCTGAAAGTGATGCCAGCGCTTTTGTCACCCAGAACCGCTATAATTTCCTGGGTCAACTCACCTCCAGAATCACACAGGACTCAGGGGAAATCAAGTACATCTACGACCCAGCGGGGCGAGTACGCTTTAGCTCAACCCCGTTAACTGTAGAGAAAGGAACTGTGCTTTATCGGAAGTATGATTCACTGGGTCGCATCTATGAAGAGGGTGAAATCACCCAAGAGTGGGGAGATGGTTCTGAGTTACAGGCGATTGCCGATAGCAATCCCCAATATCCAGACAATAACCCTTGGCAAACCCAAAACATCTATGATGGCAGCGGCGAAGACATCACTCTCAGGAACCGTTTATGGAAAACCCAAAAACGCACCCAGGATGATGCCATCGTTGAAAACCTCTACGGCTATGACCTCTACGGCAACGTCACCCAATCCAGCTTAAACCTACCTGGACAATCTCCCCAAAGTACTGCCTACGCCTATAACAACCTCGGCAACATCCTTGGCGTTGAATACCCGGATAGCGCCCCGATTCCAAAAGTCGTCTACACCTATAACCAAATCGGTCAAAACACGGCCATCGGCACCCCAGATGAACCGGTAAAATTTGCCCAATACGACTACAACGCAGATGGTAGCCTTGCCCAAGAACAGCTCAACTCAGCCGGAAGCCCAGCACTTCGGCGAGTGATCGCCTACAACTCGCCAGGTTGGATTACCGAGATCGACAACCAGTATGGGGATGGTGGCCAGATCCTCAAACACAGCTTTAGCTATACATCAGGCGGTTACGATGGCGCAGCCTACTACAATGGTAATATCGCCAGCATCTCCAATCAGAACGCGATCGCACCGGATAACTCCTTTGACTACCTGTACAAATACGATGCCCGGGGTCAACTAGAAGTTGCCCAACACAGCACCAACCCCGCTTATAGCCTAGGCGTAAGCAACCCAATCGCCTTTGACCCTAACGGCAATATCCGGATCATTCAGCAGGGTGACACCGTGCAAACCTACGATTATCAGGAGAACAGCAATAAGGTTACTACAGTTGAAATTGACGGCGCGATCGCCCAGAGCTACGATTACGATGCAGTCGGAAATGTCACCACCTCCTCATACCGCAGCATATCTGCAATTGAGTATAACGCCCTCAATAATCTGCCACTCTCTGTCACCAAAGAGGATAGTAGTTCACTGGAGTTTACCTATAACGGTATCAACCAACGGGTGATTAAACAGCTTAGCGATGGTAGCCAAACCATTTATGTACACGGCTTGAGCGACTACCCACTGATGGAGATAGGAGAGCAGATTAGCCAATATATCTACGGAGTGGGTGGGCTGCTGGTGATCGTAGAAGAGAACGAATCCAACTATGTACTCAAAGATCAACAAGGCTCGGTTCGCGCTGTGGTGGCGGCAGACGGAACGGTGAAAACCATGCTGGACTATATGCCATTTGGCCAGCTTCTGCCCAACAGCTACAACGATGCAAATGCCATCCGCTATCGCTACACGGGCCAGGAGTTTGATCGTGAGCTGGGACTCTATAACTACCGGGCACGCTTCTACGATCCGCAACTGAGACGCTTCTACTCCTGTGACCCGAAATTCCAATATGGCAGCCCCTTCGCCTATTGCCATAACAACCCCATAAACCGTACCGATCCCTCTGGTGAGATCGCGGACATACTGGTGATTCTCATAATTGGAGCCGTGATCGGGGCTGCGGTAGGTGCCGGAGTTGCCGCTTATACCGGGGTTAAATCGGGTCTTAAAGGTGGCGACTTGGTGGGCTACATCTTTGCCGGTGCCGCTATCGGTGCGGCAGCCGGTGCCTTATCTGCCGCCGGTGGTGTGGGTGCCTTTGCCGCTGGCTCAGCCGCAGCAGCAGCAGCAACTACCACTGCTGGTGGTATTGCAGCCGGGGTAGCAGCCGGAGCAGGAGTTGGTGCAGGAGTTGGCGCAGTCGTGGGTGCAGCACAGGGAGTAAGCCAGCACTTTGTCAACGATGCCTTTGGCGTGGAAAATGCCGGAACCTGGCAACAGTCGCTGTTTTCTGGGGCAATTACTGGTGCCATTGGTGGCGCGATCGCAGGGGGTGTGGCCGGATATGGGGGTGCACTGGCCGTCCAGCAATCAGCCCGCTACCTACAGATTACCGGCAATAATGGCTGGGCGTACAGCCCCCGTTCTCTCACCCAAGTCAGTAAAGCTTACAACTCTTTCGGAGACATGGCCCGGATACCATTACCTTCGTTTGTCAGCCGTATACCCAATCTCAACCTACCAGTGGTTGGTGGCGCTCAAAGCTTTGTATTAG
Source organism: Coleofasciculus sp. G2-EDA-02 (assembly GCF_040226375.1). Classification (NCBI taxonomy): domain Bacteria; kingdom Bacillati; phylum Cyanobacteriota; class Cyanophyceae; order Coleofasciculales; family Coleofasciculaceae; genus Coleofasciculus; species Coleofasciculus sp. G2-EDA-02. The sequence goes on from NZ_JAVKEW010000097.1 coordinate 33,914, forward strand.
GCAAATTCAGCTTACCTACAATCGCCAGCGCCGCAGGTGCCATAGCCAAAAAGGCGGTGGAGCCATTATTACCGACTGCCAACGATAGTAGTAGCAATACCCAAAAGCAGCAAGCAACCCCCCAAAGCCAAATGTCTGACTACTATGGGCAACAGGCTTATAACCCGGCAATGAGTGGCAGTGTGGGCATGGTGTCGGCACTGGTTATCAACCCATCATACTGGAACAACAACAGTGAGCAGTCACCCTCTTTGAGCTGATTGCCCATCACTACGGACATAACAGTTCTTTTGTCTATTACCCAAATAGCCTGTTGGCGAAGCCTGTTCCTTCAGAACGTATCGCTTTGCGATCGCCAGAGCTACATGGGTACGCTTTTTGAGGGATGTGAGCGATCAAACCACTACGGGATAAGGCTTGACGCTGGGTATAGTACATATGGACTGGGGGACTTCAGTTTAAACCTCCTCTAACTCTTGATAGATAAGGGTTCCCGACTTGTGCTGCAAGCCCTAATTATTTTAGGCTCTGATTGGTCGCACAATAGTCTCGACAATTAATCGCTTGTTCCGAATTGGCAATAGATGGATGAATTGTGCATTTGAGACGATAATCGTTAGTAAAAAATTGACAGTGGCTACAAGGGATTTGATGCAGGCGCTTGGCATGTGCCACACCGTCGGTAATTGCTGACCAGACTGTCATCAGGCTCAGGATTACTATTGCCCACGCCAGACAAAAGCACAGGGGGATCACAAAAGGCTGAATCGCCTGAATTAGGGGGTAGAGAACTTGAAACACAATCTATCCTGTCTGACCAACCAACCAATATTATTAACGCTAATCTGAATGATTAGTTTTGGCAATTAAAAAGGAATATCATCTAAATCCTTCTGAGTGTCCGGTACTGGGGGAACGTTGGGTACGGGAGTGGGTTCATCAGTCGGCTGGTCAATGGGCGAGGAATAATCATAGTCCTGATTTCTCGGTGCCGAGACAGGTGCCGGGCTTGGAGGGGTTGGGCGCGATCGCATGGGAACAACATTCTCTGATTTCTTGGGTAATGATGGGATTGTCGTCGCCTGCATCCTTGGGGAAGCGGTAGCCGTTTGTAGCCCCATTTCTGTATCGGCACCCACTTTATGAAGTCGATAGGTGGTTAATTCAGCCCGTTTTTCTTTAAATCCTTCGGGGCGCTCAATTGTATTCATACTCAGACGCCCTTCAAGGACTACGATATCACCAACCCCATAGTTTTCCTTGATTTCTTGAGCCAAATTGCCCCAACCAACCACTTTGAGGGTTGCGGGTGGATCTTCGGAGCGCATACTGGGAAACTGCACCAGCATTTGGGCAATAGGGGTTTGATTATCCGACGTGTAACGCAGTTCTGGATCTTGAATGATTTGTGCCATCAAGACGCAGCTATTCATCGTTAATATCTCCTAGGGCTTTGAGTAATCGGTTTAGTCAATGATTGACCATGAGTGCTAGTTGAGTAGGGCTTATCTTTGGGACAATGGGTCTTGAAAAAACCATATTTGCCCATTTTATCATTCCCTCTGTTATCGGAGCTATTGACTCCTTAGCTAGCAGACTTATGTTGACCATGGAAAAGAGCCCGTTGTTATAACCCAACGTCCTCCTTCTTTAATTTAGAACAAAAGTACTATCTTGTCAGCAGCGAGGAGCAAGCCCTGACTGTAGAGACGTAGCATGCTACGTCTGGAACACCTCATCTTATGGCGCGTCTGGAACACCTCATCTTAGACAGCCGATTCAGCTTTGGGCAGTTAGTACCCCTTGCTCTTGTTCAATGAACTCTTGCACATAAGTGCGATATCTTCTCAGATTTGCATCAACCCAATCTCGGTCATCGCTGTTGGCAAAGACATGGACTAGGGGTTCTCCAGCATCCGGCAAAATCAACACCCAACTGTCTGTGTACCGATCTATTATTTTAACCCCATCGATAAGTTCTAATTCCTCATTGGCATGGGTTTCGACTAAGTGGCGCATTAATGCCCCTTTCACCGTCCAAGGACAGCGCATGGTATAAGTTTTATGACAAACCCGAGGCAAATCACTGCGAACCTGACCCAGCGATCGCTCTTGAATCGTCAACATCTCAATTAACTTGGCGATGCAGAACATCGCATCAAAACCAGGATGGAGTTGAGGAAAAATAAAGCCCATTTCCTCAGAACCGCCCAATACCACATTAGGATTGGTTTGAGACGCTTCCATCAACGCCGCCGGATTTGCCTTGGTGCGAATCACTCGACCATCATGACGACGGGCGATTTGTTCCACAGCACCGGAGGTATGAACCGGAACTACCACAGCAGAGCGAGGATGAGCCGTCAGCATCAAACTAACCATCAGCGCAGTCAAAGTTTCCCCCCGCACGGGCATTCCGGATTCATCCACCAAGATAAGTTGTTCACCATTAGCGGACACCTGAACGCCAAAATTGGCTTTTAGGGCTTCCACCACTTGACCGAGTTGGGTGAGCAATCCTTCTCGTTCATCGGCGGACATAGACATTTGATTTAAGCTGGCATTCAAGACAACCGCATCACAGCCAAATTTCGCCAACAAGACAGGAAGAACCGCCCCAGAAACCGCATAAGCATAATCAATTACTAATTTCGCGCCACTATTGTGAATGGCTTGCACATTTAAATGTCGCTCAAAGCCAACGCTATAGAGATCGAGTAACTGGCTGGGGTAGTTGACATTGCCAATTTCCGGAATCGGGGATCGGCGCAAGTCCTCTTTGAAGTAAGCCCCTTCAATTTTCTTCTCTTTGGCTTTGGATATATTGATTCCGTGGGAATCAAAAATCTCAATCAGAATATAGTCGGGGCGTTCAGGGTGTACCCGGACGTGAATCCCACCGATAACGGCTAGGGTAGGTACTACCAGACGAGCAATGGGGATGGCTGTGGCTTCCAAGTTCTGGACGTGAACCCCCACCGACATCAAGCCAGCAATTAGCGATCGCGATACCATGCGAGAGATACTCCGCTGGTCACGAGAGACGGTGACTTGAGAGCCGGGTTTTAAGCTCGATCCATAAGCCGCACCCAATTTGACGGCAAACTCTGGCGTAATATCAACATTAGCTAAGCCTTGAACGCCGCGCTGACCAAAAAGATTCCGCTGCGCTGTATTTCCCCAAATCAGGTTCATGTTTAAAGTGGCACCTGATTCAATTTTCTTACTGGGCCAAACCCGCACGCTGGGGCTAATTTGTGCTTCTTCTCCCACCGTGGAGAGAGAACCGACAACCGCACCTTCTAAGACATGGGCGCGACGATCCACCCTTGTTCCTCGGGCAATGACACAAGCCCGCAGATGGACTTCATCGCCAATAATCGAACCATTCCATAGAATTGGACGCTTCAGGTCAGCGTAAGCCCCAACGGTAACATTATCTCCAATTATTGTTCCTGCCTCAATATTTACCCCTGGACCAATGCGACAATTACTGCCAATCAGGGCTGGGGTTTCTATTTTAGCCGTCGCGTCAATGGAGGTATTTTGTCCCACCCATAGTCCGGGTTTTTGTTGTTCGTAGGCAAAGTCAATCTCTACTTTTTGATGCAAGGCGTCGTACTGGGATTCGCGGTAAGCATCGAGGTGTCCCACATCACACCAGTATCCATCCGCGACAAAGCCATACATCGGTTCCCCTTTTTCTAGGAGTAGGGGAAACAGGTCTTTAGAAAAGTCAGATTCTGTGTTTTCAGGCAGGTAATCTAAGACAGAGGGTTCTAAGATGTAAGTGCCGGTGTTTACTGTATCTGAGAAAATCTCACTGGTTGAGGGTTTTTCTAAGAAGCGGCGAATCCGCATATTCTCATCGGTAATCACCACACCAAATTCCACGGGATTGGGGACGCGGTACAGGACAATCGTGGCTTTAGAGTGACGGCTTTTGTGGAATTCAATGGCAGCTTTTAAATCAAAGTCCGTGATACTGTCACCACTGATGACAATGAAGGTATCATCAAGTAATTCGGCAATGTTTTTCACGCAACCGGCAGTACCGAGGGGCTGGTCTTCTTCCACCGCATAAGTCATTTGCACGCCAAAGTCACTGCCATCTTGGAAATAATCCCGCATCACATCGGGGAGGTAGTACAGTGTAGCAATGACTTCCGTGATGTTATGTCGTTTGAGTAGGTTGATAATGTGTTCGGCGATCGGTCGATTGAGTATCGGCACCATGGGTTTGGGAAGATCACAGGTTAGCGGTCTCAGACGTGTTCCCGAACCGCCTGCCATCAGCACTGCTCGCATAAGTCCTCCTAAAAATTTTTGTGATTTACGGTGTTTGAACCGTAGATGTCCCTACCTATTGTCTCTTTTTACAGTTTCTGATCAGAAAAAGTGAGCTAGCAAGATTCTCCCAGGGGTAATGCTACAACTGAACTACATAGATAGACTAGAACTGAGTTTATGCTACTTTGACTTTGATCCGGGATCAATTCTACCTACGACTGAAACCTTGCCGCCCAAAGGCTGAAAGTTTGATACTTCAATTGATTCAATGATTTGTATTCCTCCAAAGGGAACCTGAGACGTTTTGGGGGAGTTGGTCTAAAATGGGTGAATGAGCAGGCTCGCTTTTGTTCGGCTGAGGCTTTAGGGTCAGTGTGAAAAAGTCCCTGATTCGGTTTATAGGGGGTTAATTGAATGGGAAAAGTATTAGTTCTTCTCGTGTTAGGGGTTTATGGCTACGGCGTTTGGAAGTTATGGACGGGGTTCAATCGGACGAACTTCTCCCGTAGCTTGCCTAACCGGATTTATTTGTCTCTGTTGTGGCCCGTTTTGATTGTGGCAAATAAGTCTTATCGGAAAAACTTTACCAAAGCGCTGAAAGGTCGGTAGGTTTTGCCAGAGAGTCAAAGGCGTCTGTGGCTGATTGGTGGGACAAGTGAGAGTGTACAGTTAGCGGAGGCGATCGCGTCTGTAGGTTTTCCTTGTCTGGTTACGGTGACAACAGTTGACGCCAAGTCACTTTATCCTCAAACGCCCAGCTTACAGGTACAAGTGGGGCGTTTGGATGGGAAGCAAATTGAGCAGCTTTGGCAACAGCAGCAGATTAAAGCTATAGTCGATGCATCTCATCCTTATGCGGTGGAAATTTCCCGAAACGCGATCGCGACAGCACAATGTTTGCAAATTCCCTACCTGCGCTTTGAACGTCCTACTGTTAAGGGAGATGGGGGAGATCAGGGCGGGTTTAGTCACATCAGGGTGACAACAAACGATAATCGTGAAACCCGCCCCTACAAATCGGTCAAGGCGGGTTTTGAGAAAAGGTTATCATCAACAGCGAGACAAAATTCTCTAAACCCACCCCTACAGACGAATAATGAACCGTCTGTGATTACCTTAGACAGCTTTGAAACGTTGGTGGCGGGTGACTATTTAAATCAACAACGGGTACTGTTGACAGTGGGTTGTAAAGTTTTATCCTTATTTCAAGACTGGCAAGAGCGATCAACTCTATTTGCCCGGATTCTTCCAGCGGTTACGTCTTTAGAGGCGGCTATGGCAGCAGGATTTAGCCGCGATCGCATTATAGCGCTACGCCCCCCCATACCCTTTGAATTAGAAATAGCACTCTGGCGTCACTGGGATATTTCACTGGTAGTCACTAAGGCGTCTGGGGTAGCTGGAGGAGAGGTGACGAAGCGACAAGTGGCGGCGCAGTTAGGAATTCCATTAATTGTCATTGATCGTCCGGTGGTAGAGTATCCACAGCAAACCAGTGATATCACTGTAGCGTTAGAGTTTTGCCAGAGATATTTAACAACCTGATGATTATGTCTGATTCCCTCCATATCTATCCGTAGGGGCGCACGCTCCATCATTGGTGTCAAATTAAGCGCTAAAAGCAGGGGAAGCAGAGGGAGCCTGCACCATCGCTTATGACGTAAGCTTCACGCGCCAGTTTGTGTCGAACTGCTCGAAACAATAATTGGCAAGGGTTGTGGCTTAAGTTGACACGGATGATAGACGTGCGCCCTCTTCACCAACGTGCGATAAAGACTGCCCAAAATCTACCTTTGGGCATTTTTTATAAATTAATTATATGTGAGAGCATAAGTAAGTTGTTGATGATAGCATCAATGACAATACTTTTATTATCCATGAAGCCTATACCTCTTTGAAAAAGTCTCTGAAGGAGATTTGATTAGCAAAAGCCGAATTTAAAAGTAAAAAGGAGGAAACTTGAACTTTGCAAAAGAGTTGACAAACCACTCATTTGGGTATTATTACTTGGTATTTTTTGGCGTCACTCTTGCCCGATACTTTCTTATCGCTGGGGGAGCCTACTGGCTCTTTTATGTCGTTCTGGAGAAGTTCCTCGCTACACAGAGTTTGCGTCTGAAGCCTCTGATGAGCGCTTCGATTAGAAATGATATCAAATTATCAGTTCTCTCGTCAGTGATTTTTGCCTTTTGTGCAGCGCTAATCCTATCAGAGTACGGTTTGGGAGTAACGCTCCTTTACACTAACCCCTATGAATATGGACTGTGGTATATAGGAGTTAGCTTTGTTGCGGTGCTTATCCTTCAAGATACGTACTTTTACTTTATCCATCGCCTCTTTCACCACCCTTTGCTTTTTAAATGGGTGCATTCTGGACACCACCGTTCGGGAGAGCCAACACCATGGAGTTCCTTCGCATTTGACCTACCAGAGGCAATTATACAATCACTCTTCTTTGTCGCGATAATCTTTATCGTCCCGCTCCATTTTATCACCTTGGCTACTGCACTGATAACGATGACCGTCTGGGCAGTGGTATCTCATCTGGGATTCGAGCTATTTCCCTCATCATTTCCTCACCACTGGCTGGGGAAATGGTTTATCGGAGCAACTTATCATTCGATACATCATCGCCAGTACACTGTACACTACGGATTGTACTTTACGTTCTGGGACAAACTGCTTGGTACTTAACTGCCTTGGATGTCTAGAGGATATATCAAGGATTTAGGCAATCTAAAAATGCAAATTTTCAGTGCCATTCGTATTTCGGATTAAGGTGTTGGTGCTTGGCGCGAAGGAATCGTTTTAAAGACGCGAATCAAGTCGGCTTGGCGAATCGGTTTACTAATATAATCATCCATCCCCGCCTTTAAACACGTTTCTCGGTCTTCCTGCATCGCATTAGCTGTCAGCGCAACAATCCAAGGACGCTGGGAGTAGTTTTGGCAGATGTAACGAGTTGCGGTTAAGCCATCCATTTCTGGCATTTGTACATCCATCAATATTACATCGTAAGATTGGTGAGAGATGGCGTCAAGAACTTGCTGACCATTAGTGACCAAATCGGCTTGATAACCTAAACGTTTTAACAGTAACAATTCTACTTTTTGATTGACTATATTATCTTCAGCCAAAAGAATTCGTAACGGTAACTGTTTGGCAAGAGGCAAATCTTGAGATTGTGGTGAAGCCGATTGAGACTCAATAGAAGCCGCCTGTTTTACCAAAATTTGAGTCATAACGTTATAAAATTGTCCAACTTTAATCGGTTTAGGGAGACAGGCAGCAAAATGCCGCTCAATCAAAGAGGTTTTTGTTGTCAAGTTTCCTACAGCGGTTAGTAACACCAAAGGCAATTCTTTACAAAGGGATTGGTTATGGATTTGCAGCCCCAAAGTTAGTCCATTCATCTCTGGCATTTGCCGATCAATAATTGCCACATCAAAGGCTTCTCCTTGATTGAGCCAAGCTAGGGCTTCATCACCGGATTGAGTGCTCCGGGCAATCATACCCCAACATTCGGTTTGCTGGGTTAAAATTCGGCAATTTGTCTGATTATCATCAACAATTAAAACTCGTTTACCTCTAAGCTGTGGTTGAGTAGTATTTAAATTCTCTTCCAACGCATTTTGGGCTACCCTTAAGACGACACAGAAGGAAAAAGTAGACCCCTCACCGAAGCTGCTGTCTACCCAAATTCCCCCCCCCATCATTTCAGTTAATTGTTTAGAAATAATTAAACCCAGTCCCGTACCACCATACTGACGAGTGGTTGAAGAATCGAGTTGACTGAAGCGTTGAAACAAGCGGTAAAAGCCGTCTTGAGGAATACCAATGCCCGTGTCTTTTACCGAAAACAAAAGACAAACAGTCGGCGAGGTATTGCTATCCTGGTTTTGAGTCGAATCAGTGACGTATTCATGTTTAACCTTCACCAAAACGCTAACTTCCCCCACATCTGTAAATTTAATTGCATTACTCAGTAAATTGATGAGTATTTGGCGCAGTCGGGTGACATCTCCGATCAGAGTAATGGGAACTTCTGGGTCAATAAAGTAAGTTAATTCCAATCCCTTTTGCACTGCTTTTGGCGAAAACAGATCAACAGAGGTTTCCAGACATTCACGCAGATTAAAGGGTTTGAATTCAAGCTCTAGTTTACCCGACTCAATCTTAGCAAAATCAAGCACATCATTAATCGTAGTCAGCAGCGTTTCACCACTTTGACGAATCGTTTCGACTAAGTCCCGTTGGTGGTTATCCAGCTTCGTATTCTCCAAAATTCCGGTTAACCCAATCACCGCATTCAAAGGGGTGCGGATTTCATGGCTCATGGTTGCCAGGAATTCACTTTTAGCCCGGTTAGCGGCTTCTGCGGCTTCTTTTGCCTCTGCTAGTGTGGCGTTTTGAACTTGCAGTTGCTGTTGGATATGGCGTAAACTCAGTTGAGTTTTAACCCGTGCGATCACTTCTTCTAGTTGAAAGGGTTTAGTAATATAGTCTACGCCACCCACTTCAAAGGCTTTCACTTTATCCCAGACTTCATCAAGAGCGCTTAAGAAAATTACCGGAATTTCGGCGGTTTGTTCGTCGGCTTTCAATCGTTGACAAACTTCATACCCATCCATTTCCGGCATTTTAATATCCAGCAAAATCAAATCCGGCGGATCAGTATTAACCGCATTAAGTGCCTGTTTCCCATTAATCACCCGACGAACTTCATAGCCCTGGTTCGTCAGCATGGTAAACAAAATGCGTAAATTATCAGGGATATCATCGACAATTAATATGTCTCCCTTGATGGCTTGAGATTGACGTTCACTCATGAATTAGGGCGTGTGTTAAATCCACTATGCGATCAAAAGAAAGGGTGTTCACCCATTGATTCAAGGTTTGAGCCAGAGATATTTGCTCCTCAGGAATTTGGGCAATAAGCTGAATCATCACTTTCTCTCTAGCGCTGAGTGCGGCTTTGTGCAGTTGTGCCAGCCATTCAGTTGGCATTCGTGCCAATGCCTCTTGTAAGGCAGTTCCCTGCAAGGTTGCTAGCGACGTATCCGGCGATATGACAGAGGCAGGTTCAGCTTGAGCATACAAATAACGCACCCCTAAATGTTGCGCCATTTTTTCAAAGATAACCTCTTCCCGAAAGGGCTTGCTCACAAAATCGTCGCAGCCGGCTGACAAGACAACCGAGCGCTGCTTATCGAAAACACTGGCAGTCAAGGCTATAATTACCGTTGCTTGACCCTGCAACGATTGTCGAATTCGACGAGTGGCTTCATAACCATCCATGACAGGCATCCGCATATCCATCCAAATCAGGTGAGGTTCCCAACTCTGCCAACGTTCAACGGCTTGCCATCCATTTTCTGCTTCCTGCACCTCAAAACCCATCGGTGCGATTAAATTAACCAGCAGAACCCGACTTTCCCATTTATCATCAGCAATCAGAATCCGATAGCTGGGTTGATTTGGGGCTAAACTAATCACCCGTTTAGACTGTTGAATCTCAATGTCAGCCGCTTGGGCAGGACTAATCTTAATCGTAAACTGAAACCTTGTTCCCTGACTTAAAATACTGCTGACGGCGATGGTTCCTCCCATCAGTTGGACAAATTTCTGGCTAATGGGTAAACCTAATCCTGTACCTTCTTGAGATTTGCGACCGGTTTCTGTCTGGATAAAGGCTTCAAACAAGGTATCAAGTTCTGCTGAGGCAATTCCTGGACCGGTGTCTTCTACTTCAAAGGTGATTAGGGATTGGGGATTGGGGATTAGGGATTGGGGATTGGGGATTGGGGATTGGGGAATTATACCCCGTTCCCCAAGCAGGGCGGGTTTAGTCAAGTTATCGGTTTCTTGGGTAACGTTATCGGTAAAACCCGCCCCTACACATTGGTTTACAGACGTGCCATGGCGAGACGTGCCATGTAGAGACGTTGCATGCAACGTCTCTACATGCAAGGTGACATTCCCTTCCCCTGTAAATTTAATCGCATTTCCCAATAAATTAATTAAAACCTGACGTAACTTGCTCTCATCAGTCCGCACGTATTGAGGAACATCTGGATCACAATTAAAGATTAGCTCTAAGCCCTTTGATGCGGCTTTTAGCTGGAGCATTTCTTCTAAACTTTTGAGTAAACGATAGAGATCAAAACTTGTTTCATTCAGCGTAATCCGACCTGCTTCTATTTTAGACATTTCTAATACATCATTGAGCAGCGTGAGTAAATGTTCACCACTGCGAGCAATAATTCCTAGATATTCCTGTTGAGTTGGAGTTAAAGTAGAGTCGCGGGTCATAACTTGGGCAAAACCAAGAATCGCATTCAGGGGAGTCCGTAGTTCATGACTCATATTCGCCAGAAACTCGCTTTTGGCACGGTTAGCCGCATCAGCTGCTTCCTTAGCATCTTTGAGTTGAGCCATGAGGGCGGCTTGTTGCAGCGCCACACCTAACTGATTACTCACTTGTGTCAGTAAACTAATTTCTGCGGCGTCCCAGTGACGGGGACTGGAGTTTTGATATGCACCCAGTAATCCCCACAGTTTATCCCCGACAAAAACGGGGATTAAACAGTAGGCTTTGATATGAAACACTTCCAACAATTTGACATGACAGGTCGAGTAAATGATTGGGTAAATATCATTAACGACAACGTTTTCATGATTCCGAAATCGACCGCCCTGAGTTTTTTGTAAACAGGTATCTGACCATACCGTTTTCAGATCAGAACTGACTAAGGGAGACCAACCTAATGCCACCGATTCGGAGACAAAATCCCCACTCCAGTCGGGATTAAATCGATACACCACGACGCGATCGCAGTTAAGAATTTGCCGTACTTCTTGGGTAGTCGTACTAAAAATCTGATCAATATCTAAGGTTTGACGAATGCTTTCAATCACCCGTGCTAATGCCCGCGCCTGTTCCGCCGCTTTAGCTTGCTGGACGGCTTGAGCTTGCAACAATTCTAAATATTCTGACTGTTGCAGTGCTACCCCTAATTGGGCTGCCACCTGCATGAGTAACTTAACTTCTCGTTCCTGCCAATGGCGGGATTGACTATGTTGAAAAGCACTCAGTAGTCCCCAAAGTTTTTCCCCTTTAAACAAAGCCACGACAGCAAAGGATTTAATCCCAAAAGATACCAAAGCTTCGATATGGCAATCACTAAAATTAGCTCTATAGATATCATCAGCAATACAAGGTTCGTTATCCCGTAACCGACCCCCTTTTTGTTCGCTTAAATAGGGGTCTTCCCACGCACTACCCACCAGTTTTGGTAAGTTTCCTGCTTCCGATTCAAAAATAAAATCACCGAAATAATCCTCGCGGAATTTATAAATAGCAATTCGTTCAACATCCAACAATTGACGGACTTCTGTTGCCGCCGTTTGGAAAATCGTATCTAAATCTAAAGTTTGGCGAATTTTATCAATAACCTGAGCTAACGCCCGTTCCCGTTCTGCTTCCTGGGCTAATTCATCTGCCCGTTGTTGTAATTGCGCCTCCAGTGTGGTTTGCAGTTCTGCCGATCGCCGTTGAGCTTTTCCGAGGAGTTCAGCTTGTTGAATAGCTACCCCTAATTGAGCGCCAATTTGCACCAAAAAATTAATATCTGTCTCCTGCCACGATCGCGGTGCTGAATTTTGAAAAGCGGCTAAAAGTCCCCAGAGGGTTTTGCCTTTGTAAATCGCAATAATTGTGTATGCTCTTGCCTGATAGCGTTCTAAACTTTGAATATAGCAATCTGAAAACCCGGCTGTGTAAATATCACGACAAACTCGGAAAACTTCACCTTTGATAAAGTCACCGCCTTCAGTTTGCTGTAAATAGGTATCAATAATTTGAGGATTGGCAAAGGACTTAATACTACAATTACTAATATTTTGGCATAAATGTGGGTCTTGACATTGCTCTTGGACTAAGGATTTCCAGCCCCCAGCCACGGATTCAACCACAAATTCACCACTCCAATCGGGATTAAACCGATAGATTGCCACCCGATCAACATTGAGTAAGTGTCGCGCTTCCTGGGTTGTGGTCTGGAATATAGTATTAATATCGAGCGATCGCCGAATCTTATCGATAATAGCCGCAACTGCTTTTTCCCTTTCTACAGCTTGAGCCACAGCTTTCGTCAATAATTCCGACTGCATCCGCAATTGAGCCACAAACTCCGCTTGCTGCAACGCCACGCCTAAATGAATGGCAATTTGATGGACAAACTCTATTTCGTCACTGCGCCATTGGCGTGGGCGCGAACATTGGTGAATACACAGCAACCCCCAAAGCTGATTCCCCTTGAGTAACGGCACAACTAGGTTGGCTCGAACTTGAAAACGTGAGAGAATAGCAATGTGACAATCGAGTAAATTCAGTGCATAAATATCTTCAGCCGCCCAAATCCGCCCTTGCTGATAATGGGTAGCATGTCTTTCTCCAAAACAGTTATCCTCTACTTTGGTGGCGATGGCTGATGGATAGGGTGATACAACATCTTCGGAGACAATCTCCCCACGGCGACAGTCAGACTCTGGATCAAAGCGAAACATCCCCACCCGATCCGCATTCAGCAGTTGACGCACTTCTGTGGCGGTTGATTTAAAGATACTCTCCAAATCCAAAGATTCCCGAATTTTAGTCACCACCGCCAACAGCGCCTTCTGTTGGGCAACTTGAGTCGGTTCTGGTATTCTCATCGCTTCCAATTGCGCCACACGCGATCGCAGATAGGTTAATTCGGCTTGGAGTGACTTGTATGTTTTGGCATTGAGAACGATATCTTGATCAAACATGATAGAGTTCCGGGTGCGGGGGTGTAGGGGTGTAGGGGCGGGTTTTACCGATAACGTTTTGCCACAAACCGATAACGTGACTAAACCCGCCCTTCTATTAGTCAGATTAGGGCTTCAAAAACGGTAATAGTAAAACCATTGGTGTCAACTTAAGCTACAGCCCTCACCCCCAACCCCTCTCCATCCCCCCTAGCCCCCCTTTGAAAGGGGGGGAGAAACCTTTGAAAGGGGGGGAGAAACCTTTGAAAGGGGGGGAGAAACCTTTGAAAGGGGGGGAGAAACCTTTGAAAGGGGGGGAGAAACCTTTGAAAGGGGGGAGAAAGAGGATAACTTGTTGAAAAACACCTTTTTATCCAAATTTACCTTGTTCTTTGAGTGCTTGTCGAATTCTTAACTGAGCATCCCGATCATTAGGATAACGGCTAATTGCCTCTCGCCAGACGCTGAGTGCTTCATCCAATTGACCCTGTTGCCTCAATGCATCCCCTAAATACCAATACGCTTGAGGCTTTTTAATATTAAGGCGAATAGCTTCGCGATATTCACCTATAGCAGCTTGCCAGTTTTCTTGAATCATCCAGCTATTGGCTAGGTTCAAATGTAATATAGGCTTTTCAGGATGCTGCTGGCTCAACGTCTGATACGACTCAATTAGAATTTCCAGTCGATTAACTTTTGCTAGCATTAAACCGACGCTAAAAGGAATGTCTGTATTCTGAGGATGGCGCTGGAGCAACTCCTGAATAACAGGTATGGCTTGATCAGGTTTTCCTTGTTCAATAAACGCTTGGGCTAACTTAATATACCCATCCACAGTTTTCGGCGATCGCGCGATGAGATCCCGGAATACAGCTACCGCTTCATCCCATTTATTTTGTGCCAGGAGTGTATTACCGAGCAGTAAGCGCACCATGTCATTACTGCGTTGTTTCTGGATAACTTGACGAAATAGTGCTTCCGCTTCTGGGTAATCCTTTTGCTGATAAAAGGCGATACCCTTTTGAAACAGCGACGCGATCGCAATTGTCTTACCAATCAAAAAAATAACAGTGAATAAACCGACAATGACGACTATAGCCGCTATCCAACTTGAATTCTGAACAATTCCCATCGGGTACATTTCTTAAACACAGATTACACAGATTGTAATCACACAGACAGAAAACTAAATAGTGAATGACACAGATTGACACAGAGAACTGGATAATCCCCCGACAATCGAATCATCGTTTGTTGATTGAGAACTAACCTTTCAGTGTAATCAGTGTGACTAACCTCTCACCTCCCACCCCAATCTCCCCCAAAAATCTGTGCAATCAGTGTTTTAAGCTAACAAACAAGCGGCGGGAAACATCAGATATTCTAAAAAGAAGAGTTTCCAGATGAATTGATAAAAACTCGCGATCGCGACTTTATCCTGCAAATCTACATCCTGACTGCGCCACCAGACGAGAAGTAACGCCGCCAGGTGTGTTATCCCCAAGACAACTGGGTTAACCACGTCAAACAGTAGCACTCCACCGATAATCATGCCCAAATAGCAGAGGGTGATAATCCATCGGGTGATATTAAACACCGCTGCCTTACCCAGTCGAATCGTGAACGTGGTGATATTATATAGCTTGTCTCCATCAATATCCGGGACATCTTTGAAAATCGCGATCGCAACGGTAAACACCAAAACAAATAACGTCAGTCCCCACACCGCAGGCGTTGGCGTCATCGCTTCACCTTGTTGCCACACCCAGCTAAAATGCAAGAATAGTCCTAAATTGACCACAGCACCCCGCACCGAAAAGATACAAAGTGCAGCCCAAAAGGGAAACCGCTTCAACCGGATGGGTGGTAAGGAATACGCCGTACCAATGGCTAAACTGACGCTAACCATGAGAAATAACCACCCGTCAAGTAACCAGGCTAACAGCAGCGCCAAGAGTCCAGTTACAGCAATAATCAGCTTAGCTTGTCCTCTGGAAAACTCCCCCGCTGCGATGGGAAGATGAGGTTTATTAATTTGGTCAATCTCCACATCTTCGAGTTGATTGAGTCCCACAATGTAGATATTACCGCAGCAGCAGGATATCCAGGTACCCAAGAGTTGAGCTAAATTGGAGGGTGCGATCGCACTGTCGGTAATCGCTAAGGCAATGACATATAGTGCCAATACACTTAGAGTAGTACCGATGATCGTGTGAGGACGCGAAAACTTCCACAAGGCATAAAACCAGTCTATGGGTTGCTTAAGCGGGTTGAGAGGGGAAGAGGTCAAGGTTGATGGAGAAATTTGGCTCATTCTGGAGTGTAATAGGCTTTCCCGTTCGATTTTACTCTCTTCGCTGGCTTCGTTCTATATTTTTTGTGCGATCGCGTCTTTTATCCAGCTTGTTTATATTTATTAGTATTATTGGCAACTAAGCTGGCACTTCTACCCTTCTACCCAAGGCAAGTATGGCACGAGGCGATCTAATTTACGCTTATCGAGAATTTCTCAACCTGCAAGGCGTCTACAAACATTATGGGATTGACTGCGGCGACGGTACGGTTATCCATTATCGCAAACCCAGTGAAACCATTGAACGCACTTCTTTACCTACATTTGCTAGAGGTGGAAAAATCTATGTAAAACAGTATCCCACTCATTTTATTCCTGATGTAGTTGTTCGCCGCGCTGAAAGTCGTTTAGGTGAACGGAAGTATAATCTGCTATACAACAACTGCGAACACTTTGCCATCTGGTGTAAAACTGGCGTGAGTCAAAGTCCGCAAATTCAAAATTTTATTCCGATTATTACTCAGATGAATACTGAGAACTTATACGAACCGATTAAACGAGCGCTGGAAGAGAAAGATCCTGACAAAGCTAATCAGTTATTGACTCAAGCGTTAGCTGAAATTAAAGGAGTTTGGAATACTCTGCAACCGCAGTACAACCACGATGTTCGTGAGATAAGTGCTTGGCAGAAAGTCGCCATTCAAGCACTGAAACAAAACCGGGAAGACTTAGCGCGGGCGGCAATTATCCGGAAGAAAGACTATGAGAAACGGGCGCAGGAGAATAAAGAGAAGTTAGATCAGCTTGCTCAGATGACGGAAACACTGATCCGCAATCGGCTAAATGTGAAGTAGATTTTGTCTTTATTTTACCAACATCGATTAATTTATAAAATTAGTGTTAATTAATGGTAAGAATCGGGTTTGTTCAGCTAACACCAAGGTGCGTTACGCTACCCTACCCTTCGGGAACGCTGCGCGAACGCTAACACACTCTACTGGCGTGAACCAGCTAAAATGGTGCAAGAGATTTTACCATTGAATCGGGCGCACGCCATGCGCCCCTACGGTTTCCGGGCTCCCATTCTAATTCACCAAATAAGCTGTGCCACGCCACTACAAATAGAGGCTTTGCGGAAGTCCTAAGTTACGCGATCGCACTCGATAGTTCTTGCCAGCGCTGATGCCACAATTGCTGCATCTTTTGTATTATCTCAGGTAAATCCTGAAAGTCCTGACTTTGTTGATTTATTTCTGAGGCTAATCCTTGGAGTCGGTTAAAATCTCGGCAACAATAGAGTACCCGTTCCCAAGCCCCATACCAATCCCTTCCGGCTTCCTGATGGGCGCGAATGGGTTTCAGGCGTTCTTCCTCGTTTCTCAGGTATTCAGCTTGTTTTGCCCAAGCCTGACGCCACGGTTGCACGGCTTCGGGTTGCTCATGCTGATCATACCAATCACGTTCCCTACGGAAGATTTCGCCTAATTCATCAAGCTGGGAACGAGAGGTACAGCGCCCAATCGCCGCCAATCCTGCGTCAATCCAAAGGGGCAAGTTGCGATAACTGACAAAGATAGCACGGGATTCCAGCAGCTTAACCCAGATTTGGTGGTGCCAGCATTCGACGCGATCGATTTGCTGGAGGGGAATGTTAAGAAATGTAGCGACTTGTTGGCGTACTTCGTCGAGAGAAAATTGGTGAGGATCAATTATTCCAGCCGTGATCAAGTTCCGATACATGATAAATCACTCCTGATTTGGGTATGAGCGGTAGCGTGTGCTTGATTTAGGACTGTTGATGCTGGATTTGTGGCGATATCGGCTGTTTTGCCGGAAAAATGCCTAAATCCTCAATCCTAAATCGATTGACCCAAAGTCTTAGCCACCCCGCATAAGTTGCTTTATGAAGTCGGAGTGGCTAGAGGAGTGTTAGTATTTCTTCTAGCTTCCAGACTGGCTCCTGCAGTTTGGGGGTTAGCTGCTCAGAGCTGCGCGAACAGCTTTGAGTGGCGCTAAGATTTTTAGGTTTAATTTGGATTATCTTAGCAGATTGAAGGATTTATGTGGCAGAGTCAAGGCTTTGTTACAAAAATTTATGTATCGGGAGTATTGGGGAATCCTTACGACAATTGAAAAAGGGCGGGTTTTGAAGCAACGTTATTATCAATAGCGTAATGAAAGTCCATAAACCCGCCCCTACAGGGGTAAACAATTAGGAAAAATTAATCCCGCCACAAGGCAATTCCGCCTAATAATCCGTTGATATTGGGAACAATTTTGACATTCGGCGGTAAGTCGAAGGTAATTTTTTTTGCTTCTCCGCCACCAATATAAAGATAGTCGTAGTTAAATAAATGTTCTAGGGTTGCGATCGCGCGTTGCAAACGAGAGTTCCATTTCTTCTCTCCCTTCTTCTCTAACGCCGCCCGCCCTAACTGTTGTTCGTAGGTGTCTCCCTGGCGAAAGGGGTGGTGTGCCATTTCTAAATTGGGGACGAGTTTACCATCCACAAATAAGGCTGAACCAAATCCTGTCCCTAGGGTAATCATTAGTTCTACCCCTTTACCCTGAACCGTGGCTAATCCCTGCATATCTGCATCGTTAGCCACACGCACCGGCTGTTTCAAGGTTTGAGAAAGGGTAGTCGCCAGATCAAACCCTTGCCAAGCTGGATCTAAATTCACCGCCGTTTTCACGACTCCAGCCATAACCACGCCAGGAAAGCCCACAGATACGCGATCGCATTCCCCTTGGGCGGCGGCTAATTGTGCGATCGCATCAATAACAGCATCCGGCGTTGCGGGTTGCGGTGTGGTGACTCGATGGCGTTCAGTGATCGGATTTCCCGCCGGATCTAAAACGATCACCTTAATCCCACTTCCACCAATATCCACGCTAAGAGTGCGGCTGGATTCCTCTGCTTTCGCCATCGGATTTTGATCCTCCTGTTTCAGATAAAAAAATAGGAAACGGCTACAACATTTTGATTGTGTAGGGGCGGGTTTAGAGACTAACTTTGATTCTTTTCCCTAGCTTAGCTACAAAACCCGCCCTTTGTTTGAGTTTTAAATGTGTAGGGGCGGGTTTAGGGACTAATTTTGATTCTTTTCCCTAGCTTAGCTACAAAACCCGCCCTCACCTCCGTTCATTCAAAACTTGGGCTGGGGCGGGTTTAGTTACATCTGGATGAGGTAAGAAACGCTAATCGTGAAACCCGCCCCTACACACAATTTAGAACGGTTCTGATTAGATCATTTTTGCCCTCGCCCGTTCTGAACGTGCCTCAGCACTTTCCATCACATCTGCCATTTTATGCACCATTTCTCCGGGGTAGTTTTCTAACACTTTTGTCGATAGAGAAACACGATTAGTGCCTTCATCCAAGCCAATCACGATTGCTTTAATTGATTGACCCACCTGAAACATATTCGTCAACGATTCCACCATATTTTGGCTAACTTGCTTAATATGCAATAAGCCGGTAATCCCGTCCAATTCTACAAACACACCAAAGGGTTTGATATTGGAAACCGTACCCTCCACTAACTGTCCTACCTCTAACATAGAGAAACTTTCAGCGCGAGTGGCTTCTCGTTGAGAAAAGACTAACTTGCTGCGATCGCGATCGGCTTCCAGGATGCTGGCGGTTAAGCTTTGACCAATTAGCGACTCTAAGTTCCCCCGTTGATTCAGGTGCGATCGCGGAATAAATCCTCGCAATCCCTGCCAATCCACAGTCACACCGCCTTTATTCACACCGGATACCTGCACCTGTAGCGACTTGCCACTGTCTTGGATTTGCGCCAGTTGATCCCAAATCTTATTGATTTCCAACTGACGCCGTGATAGAGTTATCTGACCTTCTGCATTCTGTTCCCGAATAATCAGAAACTCCAACTCTTCCTGCAACGGTAGCACCTCTGACCAATCTTCTACTCGTGCCACTGACACTTCCTGCCCTGGAACATAAGCCAAAGATTTGCCGCCAATATCGACATAAACACCATCCATCTCGTAGCTATGCACTTTACCTCGCACCACCTTCCCTTGACTAAATTCGTAGTCATACTCTTCTAGGGCTTTGGCAAAATCTTCCATGGAAAAAGCAGTTTTGCGGGTTTGAGAACGGGTTGATTCTGAAGTCATGAGTATTAGTTGTTTAAGAAAATAGATTTGTCATTTTTTACTTGTCATTTGGGGTTATTGATGACAAATAATCGATGACGAATAACTACAGTTCCTGCTGAAATAGCATCTTCACTTTTTCCCAAGCATCTTTTGCCGCTTGTGGGTTATAGCTGGCACGTTGATCACAGAAAAATCCATGATCAGCACCTTCATAGCGAAAGATCTGGTGGGAAATTTGGTGCTTTTTGAGTTCAGCTTCAATCTGGTTGACTTGTTCAGCCGGGATGCTAGCATCGTCCATGCCAAAGAATAGATGGATGGTTCCCGTAATATCCTGGGTACGGGTAATCGTTGGTTCATTCCCTCCGGGCGTCATCGTGGCAATCCCTGCACCATAGAAGGAGGCTGTCGCTTTGATGTCTGGCAAGGTTGCTGCTAGATAGGCGACATGACCCCCAAAACAGAAGCCAATACAGCCCATCGCATTGGATTTAACAGGTGTTTGCCCCCTTAAATAGTCGATCGCGCTTTGGATATCACTCAGCAGTTCCTCTGCCTGGGTTTGCGCCTTATAATCCTTGCCGATTTTCAGGTCAGCTTCTGTGTATCCTGTTTCAAAACCGGGGGCAACTCGTTGATAGAGGGCGGGTGCGATCGCGACGTATCCCTCTTGGGCAATCCGCTGAGTCACATTTCGGATATGGTCATTCACCCCAAAAATTTCCTGCAACACGACCACGCCCCCAACAGACTCCTCTCCCACGGGCATCGCTAAGTAAGCGTCAATTTGTAGAGAGCCGTTTGTAATCTTAACCCAATCGCTTTTGATTTCTCTAGCCGTCATAATTCAGGTTTATGCTGTGTTCGTCGATCTATCGCAGTCCTCGCTGCTATGGCTTTTGACCTTTTGGTCAACGGTCAAACTTCTGCTTAATTTTAACCCTCACGTCCCCCTCATTCAGCAAATTATTTACGGATTGTTATAATTATATTAGTTTGCTTGTTATTTTTCAAGGATTTATTATCTATCTCTTTTAATTATTCTGATACTCGAATGATTCGCGAAAACCTGAATCGGGTTTAAATTGTCAAGGGGGTGATTGGTTGAATATTTTTTAAAATATCCAACTTCATTGTTAAGCGGCTTCGACTTGAATATTAAATGAACGAACAAAAGTAAAAATACTGCATATTGGTTGATTTTTGGGGATTAGGATAGGTAATTCAAATGCACAATAGCATAGTGAAGAGAGTATTTTAGTAGGGAAAGCCGAATGATACATCAGATTAAGAAAACCGCAGTTGTTGTAAAGTTTAGCTATGATAAATGCTTAGAGAAATGCCTAAGTCAGGACTAGAGGGTCAGCCACCCACCATCTGATCTTAAACTGTACGTTATACTCTGGTGTCTATTGAAAAGCAAGTGCTTGGGAGACTTTATAATGGTTCAGTACCATATTCAGCCTGATAGCGAAATCCCTGCCTCAAAGCAGCTATTCGACCAAATTCAGTTTGCGATCGCCTCTCGTCAATATCCACCGGGACATAAATTGCCCAGTACCCGTCAATTAGCCATGGAGACGGGGTTGCATCGTAATACCATCAGTAAAGTGTACCGCCAACTAGAAGAAACGGGACTCGTCGAATCCATAGCCGGCTCAGGGATTTATGTGAAAGCCCAGGGTCATGAAGGCGGAACTCAGCGTCAATCTCCGATTCTCCAGCAATATCCCCAAGCATCAAGAGTTGTCCAGCAGAGTTTGGACGAATTACTCTCTCAAGGGTGTTCCCTTAATGAAGCCCGCGAACTCTTTTTAGCCGAAATTGACTGGCGGTTGCGCTGTAGTGCTAGAGTGCTTGTTACCGTAGAGTCACGAGATATGGGCGCTGGGGAGTTAATGGTGCAGGAATTGGAATCTGCCCTGGGAATTCCGGTACAGTTAGTCCCCTTAGAAGAATTAGAACAAACCCTAGAACGCACCAATTCCGGTACAGTCGTCACCAGCCGCTATTTTATCCAAAAAGCCGAAGCGATCGCAGCGCCGAAATCCGTGCGGGTTATTCCTGTCGATATCCACGACTATGGACAAGAAATCGAGATTGTCAAAAGTCTCCCCAAAGATAGTTGTCTGGGCTGTGTAAGTCTCAGTGGGGGTATTCTCAGGATTGTAGACGTGATTATCCACAGTCTGCGCGGGGATGATTTACTCCTGATTACCGCTCAGGTTAGTGATAAATATAAACTTAACGCTTTAGTCCGCAGTGCGCGAACGATTATTAGCGATCAAGCCAGTTATGATACAGTCAAACGGGCAATTTTAGACGCCAGAGATGATCTGATCCGTCCGCCCAAGCTGGTTTGCAGTGAAAATTATATTGGTACAAAATCGATTAATTTACTCAAACGTGAGTTGGGTTTAGGGTAGTTAGGGGTTGCGGAATAAGTATTGTGGTGGGGGTAGGGAACAGGGAACGGTTGTAGTGCGAGCGTCTCGCTCGCTATTTTGTATGTTTTTATCTATCGAGTTATCTATCGAGGCAAATTTGCTTGCACTCGTTCTAAGGTTTCAAATTGGCTATAGGACATAAGACGGCTTAGAACCTGGGAGATGCACGATATGATCAAGGTAATCATGCGTGACTTCATTGCCGTGCCTAAGTTTACCTTTGCCGCTATCTCTCTAGACGATCTAAAATCCTTCATTCACCTCCATGAAGGATTCATCGGTAACTATGAATGGAACCTACACCTTTAGCAAGTATTTTGATTTGCCTTACTCACCTGAAGATATTTTGGCAGATTTAGGCTGTACCCTTGAGCGTACCGATCGCAAAGATCTTCCCTATACGCAATGTGAATTAGATTGGCTACCTGAATTCGCACAGAGTATGCGGCGCAGACTGAAACGGGTGAATACCACGACTGAACAGGCACGCCGGGAGGCATTGATTTTTCCGTTGATCGATCAGATATGCGATCGCTTAGACTATTCAATCAATATTGAGTATACCGTTAGTGTTAGCAATTGGTTAAAAGGTTCACTCGATTACTATATTCCCAGTCCCAGCAATTTTCTAATTATTGAAGCCAAGCAATCGGATTTAACTAAAGGCTTTACTCAGCTTGCTGTTGAATTGATTGCCCTCGATCACTGGGTAGAAAGTAAGAGTCCGATTTTGTACGGTGCGGTTTCGACCGGGGAAATTTGGCGATTTGGTCTGTATGATCGAGCCAAACATCATCTGGTACAATATTTACCTTTACATCCTATACCGCAGAATTTAGAGTTTGTAACGCGGACGATTATTGGAATTTTGCAGGGAGAGGCGATCGGGGAAAATCCAGTCTTGATCTGACACGGGGAATCGCTCTGAGGAAAATGGGGGAGATGGGGGAGATGGGGGAACAAAACATTTGCTTGAGCAAAGTGAAGGGTTAAGTCGGGGCGGGTTTAGTTCCATTTAGGTGAAGGAAGAAACGATAGTAGTGAAAAGATCCCCTACACACTCAAAACTTAAAAGACTCCACCTTTTAACTTAAATGGAGTCCGAATGCGTGTAAACTAAATGAAGCGGAAATTATAGAATACGGAAGATAAAGGGATAGCGGAAAGATTGATCGGGATTTTTCAACACTTGCCAAATCGCCATAATTGGCATGACGACATTCACGATACCCAAAAGACCCAGCAGGGGCCAACCGATCAGCACAACCGTTAAGACACCAAAGATTAAGCCGTAGATCCAAAGGTTCAGGTGAAAGTTCAGCGATTCTGTCGCGTTTTCCTTCACCACTGGGTCATCAGACACTAACAAGACGGCAATCGGAATACCGATAGATACCAACGCCGCACTAATAAAAATTGATCCATGACAGAGGGCAGATAAAAGCTTGCGTTTGTCGCTATCATAAACATCATACGTCATGGGACAGTCCTCCTTCCCCTCAAGGGAAACTAACTCTTCATTCTGACTGTAACAGGTTCGCTGAACAATACAGGTCGTGAATTCCGTCCTACACAGGGGGGATATTCCTCTCGGTAAGCTGTCACGAATTTAATTGGCAATACCCCACACCCATCCGTGTCAACTGAAGCCACAACCCTTACCAATTCTCGTTTCCAGCTTTAGGGTGGAAATGCTATTCAGCGGCTCTGCCACTAGCAGGGGAGGCTCTGCCTCTCCTGTAGCGTTCCCAGGCTGAGCCTGGGAACGAGAGTTAGCCTGCTCACTAACTGGTTTTTCCGCTTAAGTTGACACCAATGCCCCACACCCTACACCCCCTTTAAGTAGGGGCTGCTGAATGGGAATCTCGATCGCAAATTCTGCGCCTTGTCCTGGTGTAGATTGACATTTAAGCTGACCTCGATGTCTATCGACGACGATTTGATAGCTAATGGATAGTCCTAATCCGGTTCCTTGACCGACAGGTTTGGTGGTAAAGAAGGGGTCAAAGAGTTGACGCTGAGTTTTCTCGCTCATTCCCGGACCATTATCAATAATCCGAATCGCGACTTGGTTGGGTGCGATCACTTCGGTACGAATGCGAATCGTGGGAGTGGGATGCTGGTGTCCATTATCTGTTGTTCTTGATTCCTCTAACGCATCTATCGCATTACTCAACAGGTTCATAAACACCTGATTGAGTTGTCCCACGTAGCATTCCACTGTGGGTAAGTCTTCGTACTCCTTGACAATCTGAATTTCAGCATATCCAGGTTTTGCCTTGAGTTGATGTTGCAGAATCAGCAATGTACCTTCTAACCCTTCGTGCAAATCTACTGCTTTCACCTCAGCTTGATCTACCCGGGCAAAGTTACGTAAGGATAGCACGATCTGACGAATCCGCTTGGTTCCTACTGCCATCGATTCCAACAGGCGAGGTAAGTCCTCTCGCAGAAACGCTAAATCAATCTGTTCCGCCGTAGTTTGAATTTCTGGGACAGTTTGGGGATAATGCTTATCGTACAGGGAAACTAAATTCAGTAAATCTTGAGCATAATTTCTGGCATGTACCAGATTCCCAAAAATAAAGTTAACTGGATTATTAATTTCATGGGCTAACCCGGCGACGAGTTGTCCCAGACTCGACATTTTCTCAGTATGAACTAATTGGGCTTGGGCATGTTGCAAGTCACGCAACGCCTGTTCTAAGAGGGTGGCTTTTTGCTGAATTTCATCTTGCGATCGCCTGAGGGCAAGTTCGGTTTGTTGGCGTTCCTGAATTTCAGCTTCTAAACGCTGGTTGGCAGCTTCGAGTTCCACCGCACTGGCAACATCAAAGGCTTTGGGCATTAATGGCACTAATTCTAGGGCAGTATAGACGGAAATTAATGCCGTGATTGCTTTGATTAATCCAAATAGCCAATAATCGGGATGCCAAATCGTCCAAATAGCCATAGTATGAGTAATACCGCAGGCAATGATAAAAGCGGCAAACATGAGAAAGACTCGCGAAAACGGCAAATCCCGTCGCTGGCAAACAAAATAGATTAAGGTTAGGGGAATTGAACCATAAGCCAGGGCAATGAACGCATCCGATAAGAGATGTAGCCAGACTAAACCGGGCTTCCAGAGGTAGCAGTTGCCATGAGGCATGAAAAGTGTGGCAGTCAAAACATTAGTGATAAACGACTGCATAATATCTCCTTCTAATCAAAAATTAGCTCTTATCTGGTAAAATTGAAACGCTTTGAGGGGACTCAATCAGTGATTGGTGAAACCATGAACCATGACTCAGCGTACAGTGGAGGATGTAACCCCCTACTCAGGAAATAACGAGAAAGCGCTCACCCTGTTAACGTTTGAACCTGAAGAAATTAGATTTATCCAAACGGCGCTGATTTCAGTATTCCCTAAAATTGATGGAAACTACACCTTCTAGAGTCATAACTCTATAGGGTTAATTTTTGTAAAAGAAACTTGACGATTTATGACTTAGGATATAAAAAATATCAACTCAAGCCAACCAACACAGAAGCTCAACTTCTATAATAGAAGGCTGAGTGTTGCTTAATTAGGCGTTTTGAATGTCCACTGAACTTCAGGCTGAACTGCAAACGGCGGTTGAACACCGACGAAATTTTGCGATTATTTCCCACCCAGACGCGGGGAAGACGACGCTGACTGAGAAGCTGTTGCTATATGGAGGTGCGATTCACGAAGCCGGGGCGGTGAAAGCACGACGGGCGCAGCGCAAGGTAACGTCTGACTGGATGGCGATGGAACAACAACGGGGAATTTCGATTACCTCGACGGTGTTGCAGTTCGAGTATAAGAATCGCCAGATTAATTTGCTGGACACGCCGGGACACCAAGATTTTAGTGAAGATACCTATCGCACATTGGCGGCGGCGGATAATGCGGTGATGCTGGTTGATGCGGCGAAGGGTTTGGAACCCCAGACGCGCAAGTTATTTGAAGTTTGCCGGATGCGATCGCTGCCGATTTTCACATTTGTAAATAAAATGGATCGTCCGTCGCGGGAACCATTGGAACTGCTGGATGAAATTGAGCAGGAGTTAGGGTTACAGACATACCCGGTGAATTGGCCCATTGGTATGGGCGATCGCTTTAAGGGCCTGTTTGACCGCCGTCTGCGGCAAATTCACTTATTTGAACGCACGGCACATGGGAGTAGGGAAGCGGGAGAGACGGTTCTCGATTTGGGGGATTCCCGGATTGAAAAATTATTGGATCAAGATCTTTATTATCAGTTGAAAGAAGAATTAGAACTGATTGAGGAGATTGGACCGGATTTAGATTTAGAGTGGGTGCATCAGGGTCAGATGACGCCTGTATTCTTTGGCAGTGCTATGACTAATTTTGGCGTCAAGCTATTTTTGGATGCGTTTTTAGAGTACGCCATGCAACCGGAAGCCTACAAATCTACAGAGGGGGAAATGCCGCCAACCCATCCAGATTTCAGCGGATTTGTGTTTAAGCTGCAAGCGAATATGGACCCCAAGCACCGGGATAGAGTGGCATTTGTCCGGGTTTGTACGGGTCGATTTGACAAGGACATGACCGTGAATCATGCGCGGACTGGTAAAACGGTACGGTTGTCAAGACCTCAGAAGTTATTTGCCCAGGGGAGGGAATCTCTGGACGTGGCATATCCAGGGGATGTGATTGGGTTAAATAATCCGGGGGTGTTTGCGATCGGGGATACGATTTACAATGGCAAGCGTTTGGAGTATGAAGGGATTCCCTGTTTTTCTCCGGAATTGTTTGCCTATTTGAAAAATCCCAATCCTTCTAAATTTAAGCAATTCCACAAAGGGGTAACTGAGTTGCGCGAAGAGGGGGCGATACAGATTATGTACTCGGTGGATGAGTCCAAGCGCGACCCAATTTTAGCCGCCGTGGGACAGTTGCAATTTGAGGTGGTTCAGTTCCGTTTACAGAATGAATATGGCGTAGAAACGCTATTAGATATGTTGCCCTATAGTGTTGCCCGTTGGGTAGCTGGGGGGTGGCAAGCATTAGAAAAAGCGGGACGGCTATTTAACACGGCGGTGGTGAAAGATAACTGGGGACGTCCAGTTTTGTTGTTTAAGAATGAGTGGAATTTACAGCAGGTGATTGGGGATCATCCAGAGTTACAGTTGAATGCGACAGCGCCTGTGGCGTCGGGACAGGAACCCGATTCGTTGTGACCTCTCCCCTAACCCCTCTCCTGCGAGGAGAGGGGAATAAAGTTATAGGTATGGTTTTATAACAGTTGACAGTAAAAAGATTGCGACTAGAATTTGTGCGGATTAAAAAATATGGATGACTCCAAAATTGCTAAACGTACTGAACAAATAATCAAAGAACGAGGCTATGATCCAGAATTGGCTAAGAATATTGCCAAAGATGAAGCGAGTACCTCTAAATAGACAGATATCCATGAAAGAGCGTAAACATGGAAAATTAACTCCAAAGGATTGGGCAAAAGTTAAAGCCACAATCCAGCAACTTTGGGCGTATATCTGATATTTATAGAGTTGACTAGAAGGATATAGCTTTATGGCAATTGTTGTAACCCTTAACCTGAAGTTCCCCCCCATACAGATGTACTCCACCCAGCGTCAAGCCTTATACCGTAAGGGTTTTAGCGCTAAAACCCTCAAAAATCGTACCCATGTTGCCCTTGCCATATCTTCGCGATCGCGAAGACTTGCAATAGACAAGAGATCGACTGAAACCCCCGCCACATCAAGGTTTTAGCGATTGTACCCATGTAATGCGACTGAAAAATCGCGGAAAGTCGCACGGTGCGGTAGTTTCGATTTTTTGGCTAGGGGGAACTTCAGCTTAAAAGAAGAGGATTGAAATTAAGGAAAATCTTTTTTAATTTCTTCGTAAACGAAGAGGTCTTAGACCCAATTAATCAATTATCAATTATCAATTATTAATTATCCATTGATAAACGGCATCCATCGGATGTCCTTATGCTCTTGGTGACTGCTATATTGACGACGAATGAGGGCACGGCAATGCCGTGCCCCTACCCCCTACCATAGCTCAGGGATTGGGTAGGGACACGATACTATCGTGTCCTTAAACTTTTGGGGTAATGTTGACATAACTTACAGCAAAGTGCCGGTCTATCAGATACACCTAGGCTACGGGAAAAAGATGATTAATCAGGGATAAGGTATAAAAGAATGTACCATCAGAACTTGAAAACCGATGTAATTACTAATTAACCCGATAGACCAACCACTTCCCCTGAACCTTCAATTACTTCCCCAATCCGAGAAGCCATGACGCCTTGAGATTCAAACCATCGACAGGTTTTTTCGGCTTGAACAGATGACACCAACACCACAAACCCAATCCCCATATTGAAAGTATTAAACATCTCCTCCCGACTCACTTGACCCGCCTCAGCTAACCACTGAAAAATAGGTAAAATCTCCCAGCTATTCTGCTCAATCTGCACCGATTGACCTTGACCTAAACACCGAGGTAAATTTTCCGGTAAACCGCCCCCTGTAATGTGAGCCATACCATGAATTTCAATCCCAGCCTGTAGCGCATCTAGAATCGGTTTCACGTAAATTTGAGTCGGCGTCAGCAGCACGTCTCCTAAACGTTGACCCCCTAGTAAATCGGGACAGCTATCCCAACTTAACGGAGATTCCTGGTTAATTGAATCGCTAACAATTTTGCGGACTAAACTAAACCCATTACTGTGAACCCCCTGACTGGCTAAACCAATCGCCACATCTCCCAATTGCACCTGAGAACCGTCTAAAATTTCGCTTTTTTCCACCATTCCCACGCAAAACCCAGCAATGTCATACTCTCCCGGTTGATAAAAACCGGGCATTTCTGCGGTTTCTCCTCCCAACAAAGCACAGCCAGCGAGACGACATCCCTGAGCAATACCCGCTACCACCTGAGTGAGTTGCTCTTGATTCAGCTTTCCTGTGGCTAAATAGTCCAAAAAAAATAGGGGTTGTGCGCCAGATGTCAATACATCGTTGACACACATAGCAACTAAATCAATTCCAACGGTGTCGTGACGATTCAACTCGTGAGCCAGTTTCAGCTTTGTCCCCACTCCATCGGTTCCCGATACTAAAACGGGTTCGCGATATCCCATCGGTAACTGGAAACAACCGCTAAAGCCACCAAATCCCCCTAAAACTTCGGGTCGATGGGTGCTTTGGACTAGCCCTCTAATCTGCTGTACAAACGCTCGACCTGCTTCGATATCAACACCAGCTTCTCGATAATCCATGAAATACCACTAGGAATGAAAACGTTGTTCTGATTGTAGGGGCGGGTTTCACGATTATCGTTTGTTTCCCGCCCTGATGTGACTAAACCCGCCCCAACCAGGAATATAAGGGCGGGTTTATTACAGTTATCGGTTTTTGCCAAAACGTTATCGGTAAAACCCGCCCCTACAGCATTGATGGAAAACCTTCGCCGCGACGGTCGAGGTTTGTTGCCTCTATTGTAAAGTTTTGTTAAGAAACTCGTAAATTCCCTGAGAGGGGTAAAAGCGGGAAATCCTTGTCATATCAAGCTTTAGGGCAAATTATATGATATCGCACTTTTGAAGATCTTATCGCTGATTCCCAAAAATCACTGATCCCCAAACCCAAAACTTCGTGTTAGTCTGTGTCAGTTCCATAAAAATAGGACGAAATCGCAATGAGTATGAGTTGCAGCAGATTTTTCTTAATTCTCTTGCATCACCACCCATAACCCCAAACGTAGAATTCCAGAGGCTTTTGATTATAGGCTTATGAATCAGCGAATTTTGAGTGGTCTCACTGTTACGTTCTTAACCACAGCCATCAGCACAGTGATATCCAATCCGGCTAACCAAGCTCAGGCAGTTGACCAAGGTTCTGAGGGCAACTTGACTCCCGCTCAAGCGCTACAATCTCCAGAAACAATTCCCTCCACCTCCTCTCAACCAACCCTTCAGCCGCCAGAGGTGGTAAAAGTGGGAGAATTTCAGTCCCCAGCATCTCAGGTTGGGGAAGCCGAAGAAGTCATTGCCAAAATTCATGCCTATTCACTAGATGGGCGTCAGGCAGCTACTCTTTATGTGCGCGACATCCCTGTACTGACGTTCTTAGGTTCAAAGGCAATTGTCAACAATGGCAGCAAAGTGGGAGAAGTGGCTCTGGGAAATAACTCTGAACCCGGGTATTCTTCATCCAAAACGGTGTCTGACTATCAATCCCTAGAGGTAGACCAACTGGATAATACCGCCTCGCCAAGTGTCACCTCGACCAGTAATGCCAATCTGGATGATGCCCTATGGCGGGCGACGGCTGTTGCGGCTCAACTCAATCAACTGCATCGGGATAATATTAATGCAGACGCGATCGCAGTTCGTTGGAATCAGGCGTGTAACTGCTACAGCATCAAGGTAAATGACCAGGAGTTGGTGCAAGTTAACGAAAACACCATCCTGCCCGATACCACCCAAAACCTAGCCGAAGATGCCCTGCAAGCCACCAACCGACTGCGACGCTTAATGGGTAATGCTCCCCCCATACGCGAAATTGAGGGCAAACCCACCGCCCAGACAATCGCCCAAGTCGCAATCGGTTCAGTACGCTTTCAGGTTAAAGGTATTGCCTCCTGGTATGGTCCTGGCTTTCACGGAAACCGCAGCGCTAGTGGTGAGCGATTTAATCAAAATGCGCTAACCGCCGCTCATCGCAGCTTACCCTTTGGCACTAACGTGCGAGTCACCAACTTAAATAATGGTCGCTCCGTTATCGTGCGGATTAATGATCGGGGACCTTATGTCAGAGGGCGAGTCATTGACCTTTCCGCCGCCGCCGCCAGAGTTTTAGGATTGCTCCGCACAGGTGTGGCGCCTGTACAGATTGAGGTTTTAGATAACTACTAGGGAATAGTTTTGAATGTTGACCCTTCACTTGGTTCGGGGAACCTGGTTTTGAAGTTTGTAGGGGCGGGTTTCACTACTATCTTTTCTGACCTCACAACAGATGTGACTAAACCCGCCCCAACAGAGTGCCAGAATTCTTGCACAAAGAACCAAGGACGAATGACCAAGGACAAAGGACAAAATTGCTAACATCGATCTAAGATCAAACCTCTAAACTCTCATGCGTCTGTTTACGACAATAGCGGGATTACGCTGCTACTTAGAACATCATCGAACCCAAAAAACTGTCGGTTTCGTGCCGACGATGGGGGCGTTACACCCAGGTCACCTTAGCTTAATCGAGCGGGCGAGAGGCGACAATGCTATGGTCATTGTCAGCATTTTTGTCAATCCGCTCCAGTTTGGACTAGGGGAAGATTTGCAGCAGTACCCGCGTCAGTTGGAGCAGGATCAACGCTTGTGTGAACAAGTGGGAGTGGATGTGATTTTTGCGCCAACAGTGGTGGAATTGTATGGCGATGACTCATCCGATCTGCACGCCCCCACTGAGTTCACTCAAGTCCAGCCACCAGCAGCCATGAACTCTATTTTATGTGGTCACTCCCGTCCGGGTCACTTTCAGGGGGTGGCGACTGTGGTGACTAAGTTATTAAATCTAGTTCAACCCGATCGCGCTTATTTTGGTCAAAAGGATGCTCAGCAATTGGCGATTATTCGCCGCTTGGTCGCAGATCTAAATTTGCCTGTCACTATCGTATCTTGTCCGATCGCGCGTGAGTCTTCAGGACTTGCCTATAGTTCTCGCAATCAGTATTTGACGCCAGAACAAAAAGCACAAGCTCCGATTCTCTATAAGGGTTTACAAAATGCCCAAAATGTGTTAGAAGTTGGGAAGCGCGATCGCACGTCCTTAATTGCTGCTGTTACCTCAGAACTAACCTCGGTTAAGGAGATTCAAGTCGAGTACATCGAATTGGTTCATCCCACTACCTTGACCCCCCTAGAGCAAGTCGAAGACGAAGGATTACTCGCGATCGCGGCTCGTCTGGGTTCAACTCGTTTAATTGATAATATTATGCTGCGAAATCGCCAACCAATTATTGCTATTGATGGACCTGCAGGAGCGGGGAAATCCACAGTGACGCGGTTAGTGGCGCAGCAACTCGGCTTAATGTATCTGGATACAGGAGCGATGTATCGGGCGGTGACGTGGCGGGTGATGCAAGCCGGAATTGAGCTCACCGATAAACCTGCGATCGCGGAATTAGTAAGTCAATGTCAAATTTCTTTAATCAGTAGCGGTTCACAACCCCAAAGCCTGAGTGTGTGGATTGATGGAAAAGAAGTCACCCAAGCCATTCGCTCCTTAGAAGTTACCGCCAATGTCTCTTTTGTCGCGGCGATACCGGCTGTGCGTCACGAATTAGTCAAACAGCAGCAGCGCTTGGCGTCTAAGGGTGGCGTTGTCGCCGAAGGGCGGGATATCGGGACTCATGTTTTCCCCGATGCTGAACTGAAAATCTTTCTCACCGCCTCGGTTCAAGAACGGGCACGCCGACGCCAGCAAGATCTCAAAAACCAAGACCAAGGTACTGTCAGTTTAGAACAGCTAGAGGCGGACATTCAACTACGAGACCAGCGTGACAGCACTCGTGCATTAGCCCCCCTATGCCAAGCCGCCGACGCGATCGAAATCAATACGGATGGCTTAACAATTCCTGAAGTCACCGCTAGAATTATCAGTTTATACCATAAAAAAGCATTATCGTTACCTCAAGAATAAAAGCCTGTTCATCCTGACATTTCATGGGTTAAACAATTCTCGCCCTCAAAACTTAGACTGGGCGGGTTTTGAGTTACTGCGTTTCGTGAACCATGACAGATTACCTCTTTGACTGCAACTTGGTATAGCAACCGCCATAGCGGTTAGGACACATCTTATGGTAGAGACGCGCCATGGCGCGTCTGGAACAACAGTTCCCTTGTCCTAATCGATGTGTCTACTGCTATATATCACTAAAAAAAACTAATACGTTATCCCGGATGTACTGCCATTTGCGTCGTAACTAACAAAAGAATCATTAACACGCTAGGCGGAGTTCGGTATCCAGTTGCCCCACAGCGAACTGAATATCTCTAGAAATGGTGGCGTTTAGCAATTGAGACGCAGGGTTTAGCATCAGAATTTATCAAGCGGGTTGATCTGTGCTTAGGCGTTTATGTCTGGCGATAGATTAACCCGCCGCTTGAATTATTCTGCAACAAGAATAATCTAAAAATAAACAACCATGACGTGCCGCCTGCGTATTCAGAGGAGTGAAGGGGACATAAGGTGGCAAATCCTTATCAGTTAGTTTGGCAGTATAAATTATCCATTAGTTTAATAGCTGCCCTGGTTGGTTTTATTGCAAGTTTTACTGTATCCGTTGCTCGTTCAGTTAACCCGAAACTAGCGATCCCTAGTCCTAATCTGAACCAACAGGAACGGTCTAATTCCCAGAGTTTACAAATCAATGGTTTAATTGGAGAAGAACAGGAAATCCATGAAAAAATGCTCGCTAACTTGGCAGAAGAAGAAGCCAAACGCTTAACCTTTTCTGTACCAGTACAATTTCAAGGCAAAACCATTCGTTCTCGTGTCCTCAAGAATAATGCTAAAGTGATTGCTCTCACGTTTGATGATGGACCTTCATCGCAGACAACTCCCCAAGTTTTAGACATTCTCAAACGAGAAAATATCAAAGCCACCTTTTTTGTGGTAGGTAAGACGGTTAAGAATCATCCCCAGCTTATGAAACAAATTGTGGCTGAAGGTCACGCTATTGGTAACCACACTTGGAATCATCAATATCATCAGTACAGTCCATCGGCGGCGGCGCGTGAACTGGAAACTACCGCCACTTTAATTCATCAACTCACTGGTGTAAAAACGGCGTTATTTAGACCTCCGGCTGGCATTTTGGATAATGGCTTAGTTAGCTATGCTCAGCAAAAAAAGTATGCTGTGATTATGTGGTCAGCGGATTCAAAAGATTGGCAAAGTCATCGGATTACTGTGCCAAAATTAATCGATAACGCCCTTCAAGACGCTCAATCTGGTGGTATTATTTTACTGCACGACGGCGGTGGCGATCGCTCTAAAACAGTGGAAGCTTTACCGAAGTTGATTACTAAACTGAAACAGCGCGGTTATCAATTTGTCACCGTGCCAGAATTATTGGATATGCCAGATTAATACAATGAAGATAATAGTTTAGGTATATTTTCTTCTCCGCTTAACCCTGTGGCTTTGTGACCGAAAATTGGGGATACAAGCCCCGTCCTTATAGGGCGGCTTTTTATTTGATAAATCGTCCTGTTATTTTGTCAAACAGTTGTATAATGGTGTTAGGAGGTGATGCAATTGTTTAATTTAACCTACGAGTTCAAACT
>NZ_JAVKEW010000098.1:0-15189 GCF_040226375.1 Coleofasciculus sp. G2-EDA-02
GGTCATTAAGAAGGGGACGCCGTAACCGTAAAACCCGTTACCGCCAGCCTCGTTTCTTAAACAGAACCCGTAAAACCGGATGGCTACCACCATCGCTGGAGAGTCGGATTGCCAACATTGAAACTTGGGTACGACGGATTAAAAAACTCTGTCCGATTTCAGCCATCTCTCAAGAGCTAGTCAGGTTTGACTTGCAGCAAATGCAAAACCCTGAAATTAGCGGAGTTGAGTACCAAAGAGGTGAACTGTTTGGTTTTGAGGTCAAAGAGTATTTACTTGCCAAATGGAACAGAAAATGCGCTTACTGCGAGGTTGAAAACGTTCCGTTCGAGATTGAACACATTCTGGCAAAAAGTAAGGGTGGTTCAAACCGAGTTAGTAATCTTTGCCTTAGTTGTCATTCTTGTAACCAAGCTAAAGGGAACAGACCTGTTGAAGAATTCCTAAAAAAGAAGCCAGGAGTCCTTAAACGGGTATTAGCTCAAGCCAAAGCACCTCTTAAAGATGCCGCAGCCGTCAATGCTACCCGATGGGAACTGTATCGAAGGCTTCAGTCAACTGGTTTACCTGTAGAGGTAGGTTCTGGAGGTCGCACTAAGTTCAACCGTAAAACCAGAGGGATTGAAAAAGCTCACGCTTTCGATGCAGCCTGTGTCGGAGCATCTACTCCTGAACGATTATTAATTCGAGGAATCAAACCTCTAAAAATTGCCGCAAAAGGACGCGGAACCAGACAACGTTGTCGCCCTGATAAGTACGGATTTCCTAAAGCTCATGCTCCTAAAGCCAAGTATTTCCAGGGTTTCCAAACTGGCGACATTGTTAAAGCTGATGTTCAAAAAGGTAAGTTCGCAGGTCAATATATTGGTCGAATTGCGATTCGATTTAGACCTAGTTTTGTCTTGCAGTTACCAACACAAAAGTTTGATGTACATCCCAAATACTTGAGAACCATTCATAAAGCAGACGGCTATGAATACCAATCCTAAAAATAATGATTCGCTATCGCTCAATTTCAATGTTGGCGGCAATTCCCCTCCCGCTAACCTTCGGTATAACGGGAGTCCCCTTGCCGCATTTAAGATGGATGATGTAGGTACACCTCTACCGGGATTATACTGCTGTGGCGATTCCACCTTTCCTGGAATTGGTTTACCCGCAGTGGCGGCGAGTGGGATGATTGCAGCGAATACCCTTGCACCTGTACAGAAGCATTTAGATATGTTGAGGGATATTGGTTGTATTAGATGATAGGTTGAAGCTGTTGCCTGTTGCCTGTTGCCTTGTCTCTACTCATAAAGGGGGTAGTTAACCCGGATTTGGTATCAGCGATCGCGGATTACTGCTTTTCAATTTGTGCGTGAAGCTCTCGCTATCACCTTAGCGAATCGCCTCTTCTGGTGATGCATCTCCCTGAATCACAGACTTGATTCCCGGTAGATATTGATCCATCATTGCCACGTTGGTGTCAACTAAGCGCTTCATTTGAGGAAATGTGAGAGTTGACCCTTCAACGTCAATGCTGGTTTTGTAGGCAATTTCTCCTTCAGCAAAGTCTAACTCAAAATTGCCGATAATCATACCATAATTGGCTCTAGCGATGAATTCGGCTAACGCTCGACGCTTTGATTTTGGTACTGTAACTGGGCAAATTGAGTAAAAAACGAATTGCTGTTCGTTTTCTCTGGCTCTAGCGTAGCAAGTCCATTGACCATTTTTACCCTGAAATCCCATTTGTAATACAGGTTGTCCTTTTATTTGGTAAAAAGACCAGTCATCCTGTTTGAAGAAATTGACCATTTCCGCAAAAATCTGGATGCTGGATGGTTCAGGTTCGGCAATTGTGCGAGGTACTTGCTTTTCTAGGGCATCCAGACTAACATCAGCTAATTCTTTGAAGAAATTGGTTATGCCTTCAAGCATCTGAGAAGTGGTTTTCTGTGTCACTTCCGATAGATTAGCCTCCGTCCAATCTTTGAAGAAGGTAGTAATTGCTTCTGCAATTTCTTCGCTTGAACCTGAAGTGGTGGCTTGAGCAAGGGCGGCTGGACTAATATAATCCCAGAGGGTGCGGTAGGCTATTTCGCCTGATTCCTGTTGCTGTTTGACCGACAGCGCTAACCAATTTTCAGTAGAGAGTAATGGGTGATTGGGTTGTTGTTGGCTGAGATTTAGGATGTAGGTTGCAGCTTCGTCAATAGTTGTGGTGTGTCCTGCTAGGCGAGGTAGCAAGTCGGGTTTTAAAATGGTTTCGATTTGGATGTCGGGTTCAGGCAGGAATTCTCCAGCAGAGAAGGGGTTACGCACTTCCTGCTTAAGGTTAAATAATGCCTCTGTGTCGATACGCTGGTAGAGTTGGGGGTTAACTTGGAAGGTGAGACGACATTCAATGAGTTCGTTGTCTTGTGTGGTTAGGGCTAGGGTGACTGCGTGGATGGGTAGGGGGGTAGTGGTGCGATCGCGTAGTGTGAATTGGCTGTTCAGTTGACGAATTTTAGTCTTTGCGATCATTATGCTTACTCTTGGATAGTTCTAGATAGTAAATCTTTAAAATTGAGGGTAAGACTTTATGTTCGCTAATACGAAATTTCTCATTTTCTGATATCTAAACTAAGGTTATGCATAACTTTCATCAATGGCTTCAGAAAGGACTTCGCTAAAACTATCAGTATATTTATCAAATGAATTTTCATGCCTTCCTTCGTGATAATAATAAACTGGGGGATCATCACCTTCTGATAGGCGGAAGAACATAAATTGATAACCTTGGTGCATCCAAAATATGAATGCATCATCTGGAAGCGGTTCAGGAAAACTATTTCTTTCAAGGATTTCCTTTGCTCCTGTTTGTAGACGAATAATCTTTTTATAATTCCATTGTGAACCAGCAAATAATTCTCCAGTGCTATGTCCCATCCAAAGAAGAAATTCTCTATAAGCAGCTGGTAGAGAGACTTTAAGCTGTTGCTCTAACGCAAGCACTTCCTCTTCTGTACAGGGTCTGAATTGCTCATTATCAACGGTTCTCAATGCATAAAGACGAGACTTTAAGTTGTCGAGATACATCTTGAATACATCCTCCTCCAGCAACTAAGATGACACCATATATCCTAACTAATCTTGGCTACCTCCTCCATAGGAAACCGTAACATTTGGCAGCGTATTTCTAAACTGGCTGATAACGCTTTGACAAGAGTTACAAACAGTAAAGCCAGAGTAAAGAGCAAATACTCCAGTGATATCTTCATAATTTTTTTGTCCTGCTCTAACAGTTTCTGCTTCGCTTTTATCCGCAAGCTGTCCCATGACATACTCAATAATTTTTGCTTCTGAGTCAAATTCTCGCGTAATTCCTCCTGCTTTGACTGCAAATGTCTTGAAGAAGCGAGGCTGCTCTGACTCTGGTGCATCAACTGTTCCTCCAAGAGAAGCCTTTCCACTAACTCCTAGTACAGTTCCAGAAATGCTCTTTGATTTAGAAGCGCGACTTAGATTGAAGTGTGCAAATGCAACATTTGAATCTTCTGAAATCCCACCACGTTGTTTCAATAGGGGAAGAAGCTCTACTAGTTTTTCGATCATTTGAGCGAGCTTAGACTGTGCTTCGTCAGCTTTAGTTTGTTGTTTATCTTTTGGTAACTGAATAGCTTCGGCACATAGACTTTCTGTGTTGGATTCTAGATTACGAAGGGCAGTCAATAAACTCTTGACTTGCTCTTGATTTTCTTCAGAAATTTTACCTTTTTCAAGTTGTTTATCTATATTTCCTAGGAAGGTAGAAAATTCCTGCTTTCGACTCGCAATCATCAGCTTAGGCTGACCATTCGCCATCTCGATCCAAGTTGTATGGCTTTCTCCTGCGGCATTAAAATCAGCTTCTACCTCAAGAGTATCTTTAAGTGTATCTTCTGAACTAAATATCTTGAACAGCTGCTTGAGTATATCCGCAAGAGTCTCTTCCGCCGCCTCCGTCTGATTATCCGCCTGTTCCGCCTCATTAATAGCCTTCTCATCCGCTGAGTTTTGCTTCGCCTCCTCCATTTCTTTAGCAGTCTTTTGGGCTTTCTGTTCAGTTGTACCCAGATGCTGACGGGCAGTACCCAGCAACGATTGAGCCTGTGGACGCTTCTCTTCTGGCAAAGAATCCAACTTTCCTTGCCACTCGTTGAGTTTCGCCTCAACAGAAGTCGGTGCACTGGCAACCATAACTGTGGTTGAAGTTCCTTGGGTGTTTATCCACAGACGATGGCTCTCATCAGTAGCCCTGAAATTTATCGTTTTACCAACTTCACCATCTCCAGGTTGACCGTCACCCTGCTGTTCTGCATTCTGCTGACCTTCCTCTCCTCTACCAATACCCAGCCGCTTTAACAGACTAGCCGCCATCTGCTTGGCTTTGTTCAGTACAAACTCGATCGCGTCATCAATCCGCTTGCGAATCCCTTCAACAACATCCTGTACCTTCCGAGCCAATCCACTAACACCGATCAACGAAGCCAAGAAGCCAATCGCCACAGGCAAGGCTTTAGCCAGCGCCGACTCAATCAAACTCGCCGCTTGACCCAGCGAACCCGATGCGATCGCACCAATCGATTCGGTTATCGCCTGCACCAGTTCGACAACCTGGCTACCTCGGTTGACGAAGAACATAACAATGTTATAAATCGTCTGCGCCGCCTTGACAAACGCCCCGGCTGGTGTTAACAGACCCAGCATCCAGCTCACACCGGACTGAATCACTTGGGTAATCACCATATCCTTAATCTGGTCAATCACCTGCTCTTTCAAGTCAGTAAACTGATCTTGAACCTGTTCCCATAACGCGATCGCTCCTTCAGACTGGAAGACTTGGAACATTTCTAACCCTTGTTCCATCGCCGCTACGACTGGATCTCCAAACATCCTCACTGCCTTGGAACGGATATAATCCCACGTCAGACCCAGTATTTGCGCGACTAAGTTAAAAATACCCTCTAAGCTGAACAGATCATCGGGAATCTGAATACCTAACCCTCCCATCGTCCCCGTCAACCAGGCAACCAGTCCGCCTTGCAAGTGGGTGGCAACATTGCCGACAAACTTATCTAAGCCCTGCTTCACCCCACTAATTAAATTACCCAAGAACCCAATCGGGTCTGATAGAATCGCGCCAATAGCACCCGCCGCACCTGCCAACACGCCTTCGAGCATGGAGCGGATTTGCCCCATCGTGTTGAAAACCCCACCCATCATATCCGTGAATTGGCTGACTAAACCCCGATTTTCCGCTTGCATCTCCTCAATGCGAGCGTCAACCTCTTGCAGACTCGTGCTGTACTGCTGTGCCAATGAGTCGATTAACTCATTTTGCTTATTATTAACACTCTCCTCTAACTGATCAAATTGGCTCTGAATATTTTGTGCTGCGTCTTCTCCAACCTGTCGGAGATTGTCTGGCAACCCAGCCACATACTCCTGAATCTCCTGCTTCCCTTGATTAATTCGTTCTTTTGCCTCATTGAGCTTTTCAGCAACATAATTAGCAATATCGGTGATAGCGATATCCATCTCATCGATATATAATTGCCGCCCATCGACAAAGAATCGATTCACCTCTGGTGGTAAGCCAAATACCGCATCACCCGCCCGTTCATCCCAGCCTGTCACATCCCACCATTCACCGTAACGTTCCTGTTTGTAGGCGTCCATTTTTTCACCAACGTAAGCCTCAAACTTCTGCTTGGCTGCTGCTGCACCAGCGTCAAATTTATTAGTGACTTCTGTATCTAAATCACCGAGTATCGTTTCAACATCTGTCTTTGTTTGCTCATAAATGCCATTAATTTCATTAGCAACCCTAGTCCGTTCCTGTTCGTCTCGGCTTTGGGTGTCACTTTGAAGCCCCATCACCTCATTTAACTGTTGCTCCCGCTGACCATGCATTTCCCCTAATTGGGTTTGAGCCATGGTTTGAGCCTCAGTTTGCCCCTGAGTTAATATCCCCTGCTCCTCGGCGCGATAGGCGGTGGGTGCTGTCGCCCCATGATCCTGTGCTTGTCTCTTGGCATCTAAGGCGGCAATAAATTCGGGTTCATTAGAATTCGCCAGTTGTTCCTCGGTGACATTTTCTGCCGCCATCTGCTGGTCAAGTTCTTGACTATTTGCCTGTAGCGGTGCGGATACCTCAGCCTCACTCCTCGCTTGGGGAACAGCTCCCTCGGCATTGACATCGGTTGGCTCTCCCTCCTCTGGCTGCTCTAGCGGTGTCGAAACTCTTGCTTCAATACTACTGGTATCCGGTTCTGCCTCGACTGTCTCTTGAATACCTCCTGCGGCTTGTTCCTGTTCCTGGGTAACTTGTGAGGATACCTCTTGCCTAACTGAATCGATTTGATTATTGTTTTGGAATTGTTCCGCTTCTTCTTGATTGGTGGGAGTAATCGCGGCAATTCGTTCCAGCAACGCCGCCTTGAACGCTTCTGCATTGAAGGTTCCTGGCTCCTGCTGCTCCATTTGCTGAACCTGGGCGTCTTGCGCTTGGCTCTCTACCTCATTATCGGGGGATTGCGCTGCATCTTGGGCTTCCTGAGACTCAGATTCGGCTGGATCATGTTGTCGCTCTTGTTCGGCAACCCCCTCCACCTGACTCACCACGGCTTGGAATCCGGGATCGGCTTCTGGGGAAGCGGGAGATGTTGCTCCGCCACCAGCCCCCGCTGCTGCACCGCCAGAAGCGGCTGGCTGAGTGCCTGCCTGTGTTGCGGCTGTACTGCCACCTGCTGCCATTTCAGGTGCTGCTGCGGCACCCCCACCTTCATTGGCTACCTGGGGAGTGGCTGGAGCCGCGTTACCACCGGATGCTGGCGCTG
Organism: Coleofasciculus sp. G2-EDA-02; assembly: GCF_040226375.1. NCBI lineage: Bacteria > Bacillati > Cyanobacteriota > Cyanophyceae > Coleofasciculales > Coleofasciculaceae > Coleofasciculus > Coleofasciculus sp. G2-EDA-02. Next base: position 6,849 of record NZ_JAVKEW010000098.1, read on the forward strand.
GTGCGGGAGTGGGTTGTACGGGTTGGGGTTTATTCTCTTTTACTTTTTGTTCTTGGGGATTTTCTTTTCGTTGGATTTTCAGTTGTGTCGGAAAACCGGATACCAGGCGTTCTTTTGTCTGTAGCTTATTTCCCTTTATCCCGACTTGGCTATCGGTTTTCGCCTGAAGTTTACTACCATTTTGCTGAACAACATGAGCTAATTCATGTGCCAATAATTCCTGTCCTGGCTGATTATCTGGTTGATATTCTCCCTGTTTAAAGAAGATATCTGTACCTGTAGTAAATGCCTTAGCCTGGATTGACTCATTCAGTTTGTTCGACTTACTATCGGTGTGAACCTGAACTTGACTAAAATCTGCCCCGAACGCCTGCTCCATTGGCTGGCGTATTTTATTGGAAATTGGCTGTCCGCTTCCCCGTTTCTGTTCAATCTCCTGCTCTATATTTGGTGCCGCCTCGATTTCACTGGTGTCAGAGGATTGCGGCGGTGTAACTTTGTTCTGAACCGTTTCTGTCTTTGTTTGAATATGTCGCTGATTCAATATAGGATTGACTGGCTTAACAGGGGACTGAATCCGCTGCAGCTGTACGAATTTGCCAGTTTGAAAAGCATTGAGTTGATTTAATCTGGGGTGAGAGGCGGGTTGAATTTGCTGAGAATAGGAATTGGTGAACTTGCCTAGATTAACCTGTCTGGGGATCGAGGATGACGGTGTATCTGGAACGTTTACCGGAATTTCGATAAAATTGTGATTATCTTTTGATTTTTCTTTCTCTTGAGCTGGTGTGTCAGGTGTTTCAGATTGGCGTTGAACGGTTGGAGGTTCACTCGATGATATCTTATCTTCTTCAGCGTCTGGTACTTCCTGTCGCTGGATAGTTTCATCCGATTCCTGTAACTCTTCCTCAGCTTCTGGCTCTATTTTTTCCTCAGTTTCAATTGACTGTTGTTGAATCGAATTGCCTAATCCCCTGAAGTTAACTTGTCTTTGTATAGAAGATGGCGATGTACCCGGAGCGTTGATGGGGAGTTCTAGGAAATTACGAGCGGGTTGTTGCGCTTTCCCTTGGATTTCAGTGTCTTCTTCTTGATTCTCTACGCTGTTTACCTGGGATTCAGCGATTCCCTCTGCTTCACTATCGGATATTTCCTGACGCTCTCTAGTACCATCTGATGCGAAACCATCGGAGGCGGCTGCTAAAGAAATCTCTTCGCCCTCTTTCGTCTCTTCTTGATCTTGCTCATCTAACGCATCCGTCTGAATGTCTACAGCATCGGCGGCTGGCGTTGTCGGCTGATTCGCAACATCACTGGATTTTGACGAACTCGGATTGGCGACGGTTTTGGGGTTTGGAGCTGTAATCGGAATGTTGTGGGAGTTGTAACCTAACTGGGAGATTTGATCAGCTTGTCGTTTGAGCTGTAGTGTTTCCTTTTGCGATAAAGGTGGTGGTAATGCTTTGACACGACGCCTCTGTATCTTGAAGGGATTCGGCACAGGTGTCGAATTGGGCTTAGATAAGCCTTTTTTCCAGAGGTGTTCGTGAGAAGACATTGCCAACTGCCCCAACGATGGCTGTGATTCTACTTCAGAATTCCTTTATTTTATCCGCTTACGGCTGAAAATTAACTCAATTGTGATCAAAATTATACTGTCAACTGAATAAGTTTTGTTAAACTAACTGGAATTAGTACACATAGAATTTTCTAAGATAGTAGATCTTAGAACGGGGGGTGTAGGGGCGGGTTTTACAGATAACATGGGAGCACCAAACTGATAACTTGAATAAACCCGCCCTTTTCCCATAGCCCGGGATGTAGGGGCGGGTTTTACAGATAACTTATGGCAAAAACTTTGTCGGGGCGGGTTTAGTTATATCTGGGTGCAACCCTAAATGATAGTAGTCAAACCCGCCCCTACACTAAACCCGCCCTTCTCCAGTAGCTGAAAATTAGAATGGGCAAGGGTTATGGCTTAAGTTGACACGTATTCTAGATTTGCGGCGTTGCGTTACAGCATGGCGAGAATCAGGTTGTTCGCTGCGATCGCGTGAGGCTCCGGTCATCTGTTGTGTCCAATGTTAAGATAGATTTCCGAGATCATACAAGATTAGCATCGAGCAGTTCCCTACTATGTCCCCTGAGCAGTCCCAACCCGAACGCCAAAACACTCTGGAAGAAATTCGTGCTACCCGCTTGGAAAAAGTCCAACAGCTTAAAGCGTTGGGAATCGATCCCTATGCTTATCGCTGGGAGCCTACCCATCATGCGGCTGAATTGCAAGAGAAATTCGCCGATCTAGGGAATGGTGAAGAGGTTGATTTTGAAGTCGCGATCGCAGGTCGTATTCTAGCGCGTCGTGTCTTTGGCAAGTTGGCATTCTTCAATCTCCAAGACGAAACCGGAACGATTCAACTTTATCTAGACAAAAAGCGGATTACGGCAACAATGACTGATCTGCCAAATCCCTTCAACAATCTCAAGCAATTCACAGACATTGGGGACATTTTAGGCGTAAAGGGGACAATTAAGCGCACAGATAAAGGTGAACTCTCCGTCTATGTCAATGAATATGCTATCCTGACCAAATCTCTATTACCCTTACCCGATAAGTGGCATGGTCTCACCGATACAGAAAAGCGCTATCGCCAGCGTTATGTTGACTTGATGGTGAATCCCACTGTTCGGGAAACCTTCCGCCGCCGTGCCAAAATTACTGCTGCCATTCGTCGCTATTTAGAGGATCGCGGCTTTATCGAAATTGAAACCCCTGTATTTAGTACAGAAGCCGGTGGTGCAGAAGCCCGTCCTTTTATCACCTATCATAATACCCTAGAGATGGAGTTGTACCTGCGAATTGCCACAGAACTCCACCTAAAGCGGTTAATTGTCGGCGGATTTGAAAAGGTATTTGAGTTGGGGCGAATTTTCCGGAACGAGGGAATTTCCACGCGCCACAATCCGGAATTTACCTCAATTGAGGTGTACCAGGCTTACGCCGACTACAACGATATGATGACGTTGACGGAAAATTTAATTACCACCGTCACTCAAGATAGTTTGACAACTCTGGAAATTACTTATCAAGGTGAGACGATTGACTTTACACCGCCTTGGCGTCGAGTCACGATGCATGAGTTGGTGCAAGAGGTGACGGGTTTAGATTTTAATCAATTTAAGACATTAGATGAGGCAAAAGTCGCGGCTAAAAAAGTAGGGATTGAAGGAGTAGAAGACTGTCCATCATTGGGGAAACTCCTCAACGAATGCTTTGAGCAAAAATGTGAAGAAACTCTGATTCAGCCGACATTTATCCTTGACTTTCCTATAGAAATTTCTCCCCTGGCTAAACCTCACCGTTCTAAGCCGGGATTAGTGGAACGCTTTGAGTTATTTATTGCTGGGCGAGAAACGGCTAATAGCTTTTCTGAATTAACTGATCCGATTGATCAACGGGAACGCTTAGAAGCGCAAGCCGCACGAAAAGCCGCTGGAGACTTGGAAGCGCAAGGGGTTGATGAAGACTTTCTCGCCGCTTTAGAGTACGGAATGCCACCGACAGGGGGGTTAGGAATTGGCATTGATCGCTTGGTGATGCTGTTAACGGATTCGGCAAGTATTCGAGATGTGATTGCGTTTCCGTTGCTCAAAAGTAGCAGCCGCGATGGTTCTCCTGCACCCTGAGTGATATCATGTCCGGTGGAATAACTTATGAAGAGATGGATTGTCTTCAAAACTGAATCAGCTTCATCCAAGGGGTGGAAGGAGCGCAAGTTGCAACCTGCGGGACACTTCACCCGGATGCTGGCTGAGTATTTGGATTGCTCTGATAAAGCGTTGCCAGAACCAGGCGATCGTCCGCGTGAGTTTGCTCGATTTGAAGAGTCGGTTGATCCAAACTTCCCCGATGCTAGCACTCATGTTAGTTGGTCTGACTGGGAAGTGAGCCGAGTTGAGCGGTTCAAGTCGGTTGAGTCGGCTGAGTATGATGAGGTTGTTGTGTGTTATTGCCGCTACTCACCGATTGAGCCGGAGTGGAAGGAGTTACCTAAGATTGGCGTTTTGCCAGAGGGTAAACTTTAACTCTTTACTATTTGACTGCTCATTGGTGAGTGCAATGGCACTAAAGGCGCAGCGTCAAAAAATTTGTAAGTCTGATAGCAATCTACAACTATTGATCAGAATGCACACATCTCACCTCTATGAAACAGATTTTTATGGCTGGACTCAAGAGCAGGCGGCGCTGCTCAAAGCTCAGCAATGGGAGCAATTAGACACGGTTAACCTGATTGAGGAAATTGAATCGTTGGGTAGAAAAGAGCGACAAGAGCTGAGGAATAGATTAGGACTGTTGTTAGGACATCTACTGAAATGGCAATTTCAACCTGACAAACGCAGCAATAGTTGGTTGAGCACTATTCGAGAACAACGGGTTCAGATTAGGTTACTTTTGCAGGATAGTCCTAGTTTAAAGTCTTATCTCGATGAGGTTTTCCTCGCTGCTTACGAACTCGGCTTAGCTTTGGCGATTCGAGAGACTCAGTTGGGCGAACAGGTTTTTCCAGAGGAATGTCCCTACACTCCAGAGCAAGTTATGAATCCGAAATTCCTACCAGAATCGAATCAGATGGATGCTTAAGGGATGCGATCGCTGTTTGGTTGTGCCAACGGTATCTGAAACCCAGTGCCGCAATGCTCTGCTAAAGTTGGGTTATAGCCTACCGAACTAGATGCTCCGAAGGGGGCGATCATGACTGTAACGACTAAGAAGCTAACCTTTGAAGAGTATCTGACCTACTCAGACGGGACTGATACCCGCCATGAGTTGGTGAACGGGGAATTAGTAGCAATGAGTATTGGCACCGGGCAACATGGAGAAATCATTGACTTTCTCTATCGGCAAATCGATGCTGAGATCGGGCGTAGCGGACGCGACTGGATTGTTAGACCCGTGGCGATTGGTGTGCGATCGCCTCGTGCTGGCAAGTGGGATACCTCTCGCATTCCCGATTTGACTATTATTCCTAGCCAGCAGTGGCGCGAATTAAGAACCCGTGAGGCTGTTATTGAACTCAACGAACCCCCTCCGATTTTAGTGATAGAAGTCGTTAGCGAATCGACAAAGACCGCCGATTATCGGGCTAAGCGGGTTGAGTACAATGTTTTAAACATTCCAGAATATTGGGTCGTTGACCCACTGACATCAAAGGTGACGATTTTTACCCTGGTTGAGGAACTGTATGAAGGTATGGAGTTCGTTGGTGCTGAGCAGATTGTTTCAGGCACTTTCCCAGAGTTGACTCTGACAAGTGAGCAGATTATTTGGGCTGGAGTGATTCCTAGCGCTGAAGAAAACTAACGAGATGCGATCGCTCTTTGAACGTGCCAATGGCATCTGAAACCCAGTGCCGCAATGCTCTGCTGAAGCTGGGTTATAGTCTATCTAGATAGATACGGGAAAAAATAGAAGTAATGACTAGATGCAGCCTGCTAACTCAAGACAAACTTCTCTATCCTAATCATAAGCATCTCTCATTTATCCGTGTCTAGCTTCAAGCTCTGGATTAGAGTGTCCATTCATGAGTAGACTCATTCAGAGCAGCCTTGACAGATTCTAAGTTTGTAAGCTCTTGCAATGGACTCGACTTCGCTATTTCTGTGATTCTGTTTAAGGTCGCAGTCAACAACTTATTATCACCTATGTCAATTGCTCGATCAACGACTCTAAACAGAGCGCCAAAGTTATTAGCACGTTCATCGAACGAGCGGTCAAGATATACAATGAGTAAATCGCGTTGAGCGTTAATCTTGGCAATTGTCGCCTTTTCCCATGCTTCAATATCCCGCCTCTTAGTCCGTTCCTCTTGTGCAACTTTCTGATACTCGACGTAAGCTGAAATAATTTCGTTTAGGCATTCAGCAGGAGCGGTGAAGGCAGCAGATCTTTTGAAAAAGGCTTCTACAGAAACTTTATTAGTAGTCATATCCAGCTATCTTACAGATTTCGGTATTTCTCTAGGATGGTGACAGTGCCAAGGTTAAGCTTGCCTTCACTGTTTAACACTGAGGTTTTCATGATGTCTACAAGTGCTTTTATCAAATCGAATACCTTTTTGAACTTTTCAGCGTCAGCGTCCTTTTTTGAATCAAATGGCTGAGATTCAAGCTCATCAAGACCAGCAACGGCACGAGTGTTTATAGATACAAACAATCCTTTCAACTCCGTGATCCGCCTTTTAATTTGTTGTGAATAATCTTTTGCCTGGTTTATCTCAGCAATCGCCTTATTAACTTTCGCTTCATACTCCTGCGCCTTGGTTAGGGCTTTCTGTCCTTCACGAGCTGCAATAAAGCCCCCAATTGCTAAAGCGGGAACAGCAGTTATACCGCCGAGTACCCAAACTCCTACTGCCATGCCGCCTCCACCCGCTGCAACAGCGCCACCACCAAACCATGCCAGCATAGCATTTGTAGCAGCGGCTCCGCTAAGACTTGAGATGGCTGTTCCAGTGCTTGCTGTTCCTATAGTGGTAGCGATAGTGACCGCTCCTCCGTATCCCGCTGCTGCCGCTCCAGCAGATTTAACACCACCCTTGAAAAAAACCTCTACTTCTATAGTTGCAGCTTTGTACTCCTTAATCTTCTCAACTGAAAATTCTATCCCTTCTAAAAGGGACTCGACACTTGTTGAACCTCGTTGCCCTAGGTTCTCAATAAAGGTGATAAAGCGTCCTATGGTATGCTTCATAGCATTAAGCTGAAGTTGACCATACTCTTCTGCCAGTTTATCTGTAGCTTTTTCTTCTATTTTCAGTTGCACAACAGCTCGTTCATGTCGCTGTTGAGCGCTCTTGCCAATCTCGTTGGCTTTCTGACCGGGATAGAATGAAACTATGAAGTAGCCTTTTCATGAGTAAGCTTTCCTATCAGAATAACATTAGCTGATCTGCTCTGGAAAACCTCAAATGGTTAATTCATCTAATCTTTACTTACTGTTTAAGTTGGCTTCACTTAGAGTGAAAAGACAGAAGCAGTACGAGAAGCGATCGCTCTCACCCCCATAAGCTACGATGAACCCAAAGACCAAGAGAGAAAAAACCCCATGTCTGAGCAAGTGCGTTACATTACCAACGAGCAGGGGGAGCGAGTTGGCGTCTTGTTAGATTTGGACGCCTATAATCGACTAGCGAACCCATTATCTCTAGATAACGAGTGCTTAATTGGCTTAAGCCGAGATGAACTGCAAGCGTTAGCCGATAGTAAGCTAGCTCCCGCCGCACAAAATCAATTGAACGATTTGCTAGTTCAGAATGCAGAATCTCAGCTTTCTGCCGATGAAGTTGCAAATCTAGACCGTCTCCTAGCACAAGTCGATCAACTAACAATCCTCAAAACCAGAGCCAGATACACTCTGCACTGCCTAGAAACAATGGCAACGGTGGCGTGAGCGCTTATATTCCTGTTGAGCTACAGCGACAAATTCGTACCCATTTTAGGGATTGCTGCGCCTATTGCCGCACGGCTGAAGCTCTGACGGTTGCAATTTTTGAGTTTGAACACATTATGCCCCGCTTGGCTGGTGGAGAGACAATTTTCCAGAATCTCTGCCTCTCCTGTCCTACCTGTAATCGCTACAAAGCCAGTTTCCAAACAGCATTAGACCCCACTACCCAGCAGACAGTTCCTTTGTTTCATCCTCATCATCAAGTGTGGGAGGAGCATTTTAGGTGGAGTGAGGATGGGACAGAGTTAGTAGGATTGACACCGATTGGTCGAGCAACAATTGCTGCATTGAAGATGAATCGTCCCCAGTTAATTCGGGTGCGTCGGATGTGGGTGAAGGTAGGGGAACATCCACCAAAATTTGAGTGAGCGAAGAAGTACAGCGTTTTCAGACTTGATGTGATACAGCTTTTCCAAGAGTAGAACAGTGCTGCCTGCTCATTACTGTACTACTGGCGTGGCACACTTAATTTGATAGATTAGATTCGGCTTGTAGTAAGGGCTAAAGCCCTAGATTCCGTTGGGTTTTCTTGCGTCAACCCAACCTACAACCTATCCCACAATTTTAGCTGTGTCAGTCCACTACATAGGGCTTGCTGCACAAAGCCCTTACCCTTAAAAATAAAACTGTAGAGGATGATTCAAGGTTAAGAAAGTGCAAAGTTTGGAGCCTATACCAAATCCGGGTTAGCCACCCCTTTATCAATGGATAATTAATAATTGATAATTGACAATTGATTAATTGGGTCTAAGACCTCTTCGTTTACGAAGAAATTAAAAAAAATTTTCCTTAATTTCAATCCTCTTCTTTTAAGGAGAGGTCATTATCCATTGT
>NZ_JAVKEW010000099.1:0-23946 GCF_040226375.1 Coleofasciculus sp. G2-EDA-02
TAGCACTAAAAATACTGTTGGGCGAACAGAAATTAACGCTCAGGGAGAGAAGAACCTCTGCTCAAAGTAAGGAAACTTAGTTTGGGTAAGTTCACTCATTGAACTGAGAATCCCTCGCTTTTAGCGATGGGAGCGTCAAGTAGCACAAACGAGTACCACTGTGGTTTTGAAGGGTAAGGTTCCTGATCAGGCGATTTTGGACAAAATGGTGAAGGTTGCCAGAGGGGTCAATGGCGCAAAAGCTGTTGATACGACTCAAGTGACAGTGGGTTAACCTGTTAGCTGTATTAGGCTAGAGTTCCTCTGACGATTATCTATCGACTAATAAGGCATTAGGTTAAACCTAATGCCTATTTAAATTATTTAAGCGTTTCACCGTAGGGGCGCACCGACGTGCGCCCGATTTAAACGCCCCGTGCGCCCGATTTAAAGCTATCAGAAACACTTGACAATGGACTCAATTTTTCCGACAGTCTTAAAATAATCCGAAAATCTCACAGACAATGAGTTCTTTATCCACGAACAAACGATCATCCTTGACCCTAGTCGGGACATTATTGATTGCTTTAGGACTAGGAGAACCAACCTGGGCAACCTTTAGCGCCGAACCTTTATTCGATACCGTTAATACTTATCAAACAACGATCAAAACCAATGGTGATCCCGCCGATATTTATTTCCCTATTCCCTCAAATTATAACACCAACACCAATCAATTTCCTATCGCCCTACTGTTACAAGGAGCATTAGTAGATAAAGCCGATTACTCCAACTTCGCCAGTACCGTCGCCAGTTATGGATTTGTCGTGGTTGTCCCCAATCATGAACGCACTGTAACCAATCCTAGAACCGGAGAACCCGTCACTGGGTTTATTGCCGAACAGCAGCAAGTCAATGATGTTCTTTCTTATATAAAAGAAGAAAACGCTAATCCGGATTCACCGATTGCTGGTATTGTTAATACCAATAAACTAGGATTACTCGGACATTCGTTTGGCGGGTTTGTCGGATTAGCCGTTATCCAAAACATCTGCGCTCCCAACGTTTGCGTAGACAAATTTACCCAACCTCCCGAATTAATGGCTGGTATTTTCTATGGTACAAACTTTAAAGATCCCCCCGAAACAGGTTCATTTCCTCCGATTAATAATCAAAGGATTCCTACCGCTTTAATCGCTGGAAGTCAAGACACAATTGCCGATTTAGTTGAAGTCACAGCCACTTACAATCAGATTCAAGATCCACCCAAAGCTTTAGTGATTGTCAAAGGGGCTAACCATTATGGTATTACCAATAAAGATAATCCCGTTCGCGATCCCGTCAGACCTTTATTAGACCAGGATGTAGCCACAGAAACGATTGCGCGGTGGAGTGCCTTATTTTTGCGATCGCATCTGCTCAATGATACCGCCGCCTTTGACTATCTGTACAACAGTGGGGATGATCAGGATGAAAATGTCATCGTGATTCACCCAATCAAACCCCTTGCTGAATCGGCTTTGCCCTCCAACTAAATGAGCAGGCAATTACTGTTCAATCTTCACCGAAAGAATTTTATCGCCTTTTTGAATAGCATTGACAACATCCATATCCTCTGTCTTGCCAAAAACAGTATGGATTCCATCTAAATGGGGTTGAGGCGAGTGGCAAATAAAAAATTGACTCCCACCAGTATTCCGACCCGCATGTGCCATGGATAATGACCCAGCTAAATGCTTATTGGGGTTAATTTCACATTTGATCGTATAGCCAGGACCCCCCGTGCCCGTTCCCATAGGACAGCCTCCTTGAATCATAAAATTGGGAATAACGCGATGAAAATTCAATCCGTCATAGAAACCTTTTTCACTGAGATCAACAAAGTTTTTTACCGTATTCGGAGCATCTTTCTCGAATAAATCCAGATGAATTGTACCTTTTTCCGTTTCCATAATGGCGCGGGTCATACTTTTTTCCTTGCGTGTGATATCATGATTAGGGGTCATTGAACACTGGGGAATGGGTTCCATTATTCGGCACGACCGTTCCAGCATTAAACGCCATTTGCCAAAACTCTGCTTCTAATTGAGCGATTTGCAAAAAGGCAGACTCGGCTTGCTGTTGAATCGATTCTGATGCCTCTGGCAATACCTGATTCGCTTGTTTTTCCAACAAAGTGACATACTCAGTAAATCCGGTATTCCCCCAGCGTTGTGCAAATTCATTGTAAGGCTCACTCATCTGACCTGGCAATTGCCAGCCCTGATTATATGCCAATTCAATCGCCCAAAAAGCAGTAACTTGGACGGGATAAGGCATATCCCAAAGCGTTTGCATGAAGTGACAGTATTGGTTACAGGCGGGTTGTTTTTGAGTATTTAAATTTAATGATCGCTCCATCGCCTTTTCCCGAAACCAAGCCAGTTCATCTTTGATGGCACTTGCCCCACTCAATAGAGTATCAAAATGTGCGGTAGGGGCGGCGGCTAAGACTCGCCCGATCAGGCGGGTAAATTCTAGCACAAATAAATAATCTTGCACTAGCCAGGTGTTAAATTGTTCGGGTTTAATTGTGCCTAATTTACACTGTTCGAGAAATGGATGTATGGTGGCTTTATGCCAGACATGATTGTGTTTTTGTAAAAGTTGTTGACAAGTTAAAGTCATAACCTTATTCTCCCACTTAGTCGGGGCGGGTTTAGTCGCATCTGGGTGAATAATACACGATAGTAGTAAAATCCGCCCCTACAACCGATAAATTATTCCACTGGGTTGGGGCGGGTTTAGTCGCATCTGGGTGAATAATACACGATAGTAGTAAAACCCGCCCCTACAAACCATGCCATACGCGAAGTGAAGGGTCAAAATTCAAAACTCCCTTAACTACAAAACAGACTGTTGCCAATATCGGTAGACAGCATAAGCCAGCGTAACCACACCCGTAATAATCGCCGATTCATTCACTTCAAATTGGGGGTGATGTAAGGGATAATTGGGTTTATCCTTAAACCCGACGCCGAGGCGGAACATCGTACCGGGAGCATGTTCTAGATACATGGCAAAATCTTCCGCCCCCATCGAGGATTCGGGTAAAATTTGCACTCGCTCACTTCCCCAGGCTTCTTTGGCAGATGCTTCTAAGAGTTGAGTCAAAGCTAAGTCATTTTGCACCGAAGGCACACCTCGGCGATAATTTACCTCACAGCGAGCGCCATACATCTGGCAGACACTTGCCACAATTGACTCAATCCATTCTGGCAGATTCGCATGAGTTTCGGGGTGGAGCGATCGCACGGTTCCGGCTAAGTGGACTTGATCCGCGATTACATTCGGAGCGCGTCCACCATTAATCTGTCCAATTGTCAAGACTATCGGACGTAAAGGATTCTGAGTGCGGCTAATCGCTTGCTGTAGAGTAGTAATCACCTGAGCCGCAATCCAAATCGCATCCACGGCTTCATGGGGACGGGCACCATGACCCGATTCCCCCATAATAAAGATTTCCAAGTCATCCGCCGCTGCCGTCAGTGCGCCATAACGCACACCAATAGAACCCCCTGGAATCGACGGGAACACATGAACCCCAAAAATGGCACTGACATCATTCATCGCCCCATCTTGCACCATCCAGTTAGCACCTTGGGCAATTTCCTCAGCCGGTTGAAACAAAAAGCGCACATTTCCCGGTAATTCTGCGCCTAATCCGGACAACACCATCGCCGTACCTAAACCAACAGTGGTGTGAACATCATGACCACAGGCGTGCATTATCCCCATCTTACGCGAGGCAAATTCCAGAGCGGTGGCTTCGGTAATCGGTAACGCATCCATATCCGTGCGAATGGCAACTAGGCGTTCATCAGTACCCCCAACTAACTCACCAATCACGCCAGTTTTGCCAATCCCTTCTTGAACAACAATGCCACAGGAGGAAAGCACACCTGCGACATACGCCGCTGTTTGGTATTCTTGACCACTCAATTCCGGATGAGCATGGAAGTGGCGGCGAATTTCAATCAGACGTGGTGCAAGCTCTTGGGCTAGGTCTTTGATTCGGCTAAGCATAAACTCAATCAGAGAGGTCTTACTATATAAGCTGTTCTATTCCATCATCCAAACATCTGAAAAATAATGCAGCCATCGGTCGTTATAGATTACCTTAACTAAGACGTTAATCCCAATCACAATGGGAGTGGTAGGGTGGGCAATGCCCACCTACAGATGGAGACTGTGCTTGACATCCTCCCCGGCGTAAACGCACAGGGATTCCCGCCATCACTGACGAGGCTTCCTCTTTCCGCGACTCGGCTTACCTTGAGGAGTCTCCTCACCAAGGCAGAGGTCGATGTCTCCAGAGGCGTGACTTCCCGTGCGCCCCACGGTACGCAATGCTAATTCGAGGATGTTGATGGCGGCGTTCCAGTCTCTGTCAATGACAAACCTGCAATGAGGGCAGCAATGCGTTCTCATCGACAGAGACTTGTGCACTTTCTCTCCACAGTTTGAGCAGTTCTGGCTAGTGTACTGGGGAGGGACAGCGACTGTCGCCACTCCAAACACCTTGCCGAAATACTCCACCCACTGACGGAAAGTTGACCATGCAGCATCAGAGATGGACTTGGCGAGTTTATGGTTTTTCACCATATTCGACACCAACAAGTCCAGCCTTCGGCAAGCCGCTGGCGCGTCTACATAGGCTACCAAGTCGCTAGACTGGACTACGCATCTCGCCAACTTGACGGCGAAATCTTTACGTTGCCTACTTACCTTGAGGTGCTTTCTCCCTAACCGATTTTGAGCCTTCTTTCGGTTATTGGAACGTTGGCGTGTCTTAGCCAGCCGACGTTGAAGACGCTTGAGGGCTTTCTCTGACTTTCTCAGATGTCTGGGATTCTCCACCGTTTGACCATCAGAATCGGTGTAGAAATGATTCAGTCCAACATCAAGCCCAATAGTCTTCCCTGTCGGTTCCCGTTTCTCCAAACGTTCCTGAGCCAGACAAAACTGAACGTAGTATCCGTCGGCACGACGAACGACTCTCACCCGTTTAATCTGCTTCAACTGATAGAAATGCAAGTCACGAGTTCCCCACATCTTGAAGCTCCCCGCCTTAAATCCATCAGTGAAGGTGATAGTTCTTCTATCATCTGATAGATTCCATCCTGAAGTTTTGTACTCGACCGAATCGCGAGTTTTATACTTCTTGAATTTGGGAAACCCTTTGTTGCCTGGAATATTCTTTTTACAGTTGTCGTAGAAACGGGCAATTGCTGACCAGGCTCGTTCCGCAGATGCTTGACGAGCCATTGAGTTGAGTTTCTTAGCCCAAGGAAACTCTTTGGCTATAACAGCACAATATGCGCTCAGTTCATACCTTCCAATTCCCTTGTTATCCATCCAGTATCGCAGGCAACTGTTACGAACAAACCTAGCTGTACGAATGGCTTCGTCTAGCCGTTCATACTGCTCCTTGGTTCCTTCTAACTTTGCCTCGAATACCAACATATTACGCTCAGTTACTTGACGTAATCATACCACAGTTTTTGAAGCCGTCCTATAAGGACGGGGCTTTAAACCCAATTTCTCCGGTAAATCCTGATTACCTTAACTAAGGCGTTAATCCCAATCACAATGGGAGATGTGGAGAATGAGCAAAAAACCATGAAAACCTACGATTGGATTGTTGTTGGTGGGGGTATTTCGGGGGCAGCACTCGCCTATGAACTTACCCAGGCAGGATTAACGGTTCTGTTGGTCGATTCGGACACAGCAATTCAAGGCGCGACTCGGTACAGTTATGGCGGTTTAGCCTATTGGTCAGGGAAATCAGACCTGACGAGAGTGCTATGCGCCCAGGGAATCGAACGTCACCGTCATTTATCAGCAGAATTAGACCATGATACCCAGTTTCGGGAATTGGATTTAGTTTTGACTATTTCTGCTGACCAAAACCCCGAAACAATGGCGGCGGCTTATGCAAATTTTGCCATTGTGCCAAAATTACTCTCAGTCGAGGAGGCTTGTGAGTTAGAACCCCTACTCAATCCTAATGCGATCGCGGGCGTTCTTACGGTTCGTCATGGTCATATTCATCCGGAACACCTCACCCAAGGCTATCGCCAAGCCTTTTGTCGCGCTGGGGGTGAACAGCAGATTGCTCAAGTGGTGGAACTTCTGCGCCAAGGGGATAGGGTTCAGGGGGTGAAAACCTCGGATAATCAAACCTATCATGCTGCCAATACGGTTATTTGTGCCGGGGGATTTAGCCGCGCCTTACTTAAAGCAGCAGGGATTCAGGTGCGCGTCTACTTCACCCACGCGGAGATGGTTGAAACACCAACGGTTGACCTAAAATTGCGAACATTAGTCATGCCGGCAAACACCCAACGCTTTCAACTTGAAGCTCAAGCTAGCGCTGCGGAGGTAGAACCCTTTTGGGATGAACCGGCTTACGAACCCGTGCCACCGATTTTAGATGCTGGGGCGATTCAGTTTCTAGATGGTAGTTTACGGATGGGTCAAATTAGTCGTGTTCTGACTCAACCTTTTGCAGAGGTAAACTCAGCCGCTAGTGAGTATGCCATTCGCACTCAGGTAGGGAATGTCCTACCTGCTTTAGCTAGCCTACCAGGAACTTGGCATCACTGTTTAGTGGCGTTTGGTGGTAATAATTTACCTGTGGTGGGAGCAATTCAGGGCGTAGAGGGTGTCTATATTTTCTCTGGATTTACCAACCCTCTGGTATTTGTACCACCCTTAGCCCAACGCTTTGCTCAATGGGTTATGGGGAAGGAGGATCAAATTATTACTCAATTGGCACGGAATTTCTAGGGAACGGGGAACAGGGAACAGGGAACAGGGAACAGGAAACAGGGGGATGTAGAGACGTAGCATGCTACGTCTCTACATTGTTAATGACTAGCCGATGTAGCTTTTTCTTGAGGTTTGGCTGAGCCTTGAGTCCCCAATTGTATTAACTCAATCTTATAGCCAGTCGGGTCTTGGACAAAAGCGATGACAGTAGAACCATGTTTCATTGGACCAGGTTCCCGCACGACTTTACCGCCACGCTCCTTAATTTGCTCACAGGTGCCGTAAATATCATCAACGCCAATCGCAATGTGACCATAGGCATCACCTAACTCGTATTGGTCAACACCCCAGTTGTAGGTTAGTTCTAACACGGTATGGTCAGACTCATCACCATATCCGACAAAGGCTAAGGTAAATTTCCCGCCGGGATAGTCCTTTTTCCGCAATAGTTTCATTCCCAACACGTCACAGTAGAATTTGAGTGACTCATCCAAGTCACCGACGCGCAGCATTGTATGTAGCATTCGCATAGCTGATTAAAGACTCCTTAGGTTTATTCATGTTTCTTTGCTTTTCATTCTATCGAGGCGGTGAGGCGGTGCAACAGTAATATTGCTTGGTTAAGGAAAGCTGGGGAAGCTAGCTTGGAAAATTATTATCTAATGTGTTCGCGATCGCGTCAATACTCACGTTTCCGAGAAACTCTGTCTTTGCCTAGATTACGCCCGCTCCAACATTGGGCGATGAGGCTTCAGTTGTCAATCTCTATACAATCATTAAAATCTCTATTTTTATAATGACTGACCTACTTGAAAAATTCGTTCTGCCCTGAGATTAAGCCCAGAGAAAGTAGGGTAAATAATTACATTATCCCCTCGAAATTGAGTCACTTGATACTCCCCCTCAACCAGTTGATAAACCGATACCGTCGGTTGTTTCGGACTCCCTAGAAAATTGCGTCCCCCCAGCGCAGCATAATCAACAATCCAATATTCAAAAATACCCATTTCTTCGTAATCTGCTCTCTTTTTAAAATAATCGTCGCGCCAGTTGGTGCTGACAACTTCAACAATGAGTTTGACAGATTGAGCATTTTCAATGATAGATTCTTTTTGCCAACGGGGTTCTGCGATGATTGCGTCTTGGTCTAAGACAATAATATCAGGCTCATACCCCGATTTTCCATTGCTAGATTTAACAATAGATTCTCTAGGAATTGTCCAACTTCCCCGCTTCCCCATCTGGACAATGGTAAGAATCAACTCTTCTATTAAAAAGCCTGTTACGTTAGAGTGTGTGCCAGTGGGTTTTGGCATTTCGACAATTACCCCATCGTGGAGTTCGTAGCGTTTGCCTGTATTAGGATACCACGCAATAAACTCTTCAAAGGTAACAGTTTTGGTCAAAAATTGAACCATAGACTTGTTTTGGGGGAGTTCTTCTAATCATTTTTAACCGATAGGGTGCAGGAAGACCCCTATTTTAGGGTAGCGGATTAGAGGACTTCACATCATCTGGTCTAACATCTCAACCTAAGTTGCGACTTATGACCTTATGTTAAGAAGAATGGTATTGACTGGTATGCTGGTGGGCAGTGCCCACCCTACGGTATATCAAGGGTGGAGGCAATCCCCAAAGGCAGAAGGCGAGCGTGCCATTGATGTTAAGAATCATGCTTGATTGACCTGAAACCATGACCAAAATCAGGCATGATTAGGGCAGGTCTGTTAAATGCTGGAGGAACCTATGTCATCGGCTCCGCTATTTAGCGATCGCGCTCATGCCGGTGAGGAGCTTTCTCAAGCTCTGCTCACCCAAATTACTGAACTGGAAACGACCACGGGTGATACTGTATCACCCGTGGTGTATGCACTCCCCCGTGGCGGTATTCCTGTCGCCGTACCTGTTGCTCGTCGATTAAATTGTCCTCTGGATATCGTGGTGGCTAAAAAAATTACCACCCCCCAAAATCCAGAATTAGCCATTGGCGCTGTCACCTCAGAAGGACAAGTTTTGTGGGCGCAACAACGGCTATGGAGAAGACTTCAGTCTAGTTTGCGAAACACCGCCCTGCGTCATGCTCAAGATAAAGCTCAAGCTCAGCTTGCTGAATTTGCCAAAGGTTGTCCTCAGGTTAACCCCCAAGGAATGTTAGCCCTTTTGGTGGATGATGGAATTGCTACGGGGATGACTATGGTTGCAGCGACTCAAGCGTTGAAAGAGCATCATCCTCACCAGATCTGGATTTGTACACCCGTCGCACCAGCCGGATTGATCAAGTGGCTCAGTCGTTTTTGCGATCGCTTAGTTATCCTGGAAACACCGGATGACTTTCTCAGTGTCAGCCGTTTCTATGGGGAATTTCCGCAGGTCAACACAGATGAGGCGCTGACTTATTTACAAAAGTACAATCATCTTCCCCACCAACAGTAGCCAAATTAGTTGCCCTGAATTATCTTAACCAATAGTTCTCGCTGATGAGTTTTTTCATGAGACATTTACAATTCTGTTGGCGCACATTGGTGCTTTCCACGCAGCAAAATCCACCGGAGTCAATCGAACATTTGATGGTATTGTTAACCTTGGCGTTAGGCTTAAATTGGGTCTTTCAACCTGACTGGCAATACCTTGTCCTCAGTTCTAGCTTCGCTATTGGTGCAGCAGCCTCCATGTGGGTTAGGGAAGCCATTGTACCGTCACCTCGTCCACGTATGGTTATGATCGTCGCGATTACGGTTTTACTTCTCTATAGCGTCTATGCCTTTGCCAATGTTGCTTATGATGTGGCGATCACTTAAGGCTGAGGCTGGTGTAAAATTAAGCGATTGCCATTGGGGTCATAAGCGTAGATTTCCCGCCCGTGGGAGGCGACGATGATTTCGCCCGGTGGGGGATATCCCAGGTTGCACAATTGTGCGATCGCGGCGTCTAAGTCATCGACATCTAAACACAAGCTCAATCCACTTTTCTCAGACTGCTCAAATTCCTGTCGATGGTTATCCCTGGGTTTAAATAGTCCGAGTCGCAATCCAGGGAGATGAAACTCGGCATAGTTGTTGGGAATATGACAATGGGGAGATTCGGCAAGTAATTGACTATAAAACTCAACCAGTGGCTCGATATTCGCAGCCGCTATGGTAACCAAAGCCCTATGCAAGTGAAATTTCATCTGAACAATAATAAAATATTTCAGGAAGTCTGATTATGTTTAAATTTTCAAATAAAAACCAGCTTATCCCCCAAGAATAATTTATAACTCCTTATTGAATATTGACATAAAAATGTTTTTATGCATAAAAGATGCTCTTCCAGTTCAGATCATTGAGCTCGTGTCCTAAACAGAGAAATTGCCGCGCAATTGATCCCCGCACTTGCCTAAAACCCTAAAATAGGATGAGTAATTCCTTTGAAAACACTAAGCCTGAATATGCCCAAAACCGTTGCCGAAGTGATGAGCCGTGACCCGATCACGGTTACCCCCCAAACGCCGATTAAAGAGGCGATGAAAATTCTTGCCCAACGACGTATAAGTGGTTTGCTGGTGGTCAATGATACAGGCAAATTGGTGGGCATTATTTCAGAAACAGATTTGTTGTGGCAACAGACAGGAGTAGAACCCCCTGTCTACATCGTATTTCTCGACAGTGTGATTTATCTAGAAAACCCAGCCCGGTACGAAGAAGAACTGCACAAGGCACTAGGGCAAACCGTTGGAGAAGTCATGACTCACGAACCTGTGGTTGTCAAGCCAGATCAACCCTTACGCAAAGCCGCCAAACTAATGCAGGACAAATCCCTGCGCCGTTTAGCGGTGACTGACAACCAGGGGAAAGTAATTGGTGTCCTCACGGCGGGAGATATTGTGCGGGCAATGATTGCGGAATTGGAATAGTCATAAACCCACCGCCTAAAACTGTGGGTTTATAGTAGAGTGCCACGATTCAAGATAAATCACTGAT
Source organism: Coleofasciculus sp. G2-EDA-02 (assembly GCF_040226375.1). Lineage (NCBI taxonomy): Bacteria > Bacillati > Cyanobacteriota > Cyanophyceae > Coleofasciculales > Coleofasciculaceae > Coleofasciculus > Coleofasciculus sp. G2-EDA-02. Next base: position 10,752 of record NZ_JAVKEW010000099.1, read on the forward strand.
CAATAATAAATACATTACAAATGACTGTTTCTCGTGAGTCTGTTCAACAGTTGCTAAATTCCGAGGACTTTGGCAACCGCCTAAGTGGGGTAAATCTACTACGTCAGCTAGAACCATCGATAGCTTATGAATTAGTCCAGCCTATTGTGACTGACGCTAATGCTCGGGTTCGGTACGCCGCCGTTAGCCAACTGGATACCCTTGGAGCTCAGGATTTATCACTCACCTTGACCATGTTACGCGATCGCCTCTTGAATGACTCGGAACCGGATGTCCAAGCTGCAGCCGCTGACGCTTTAGGCGCCCTGAAAATGACCGAGGCGTTTGATGAGATGCAACAGTTATATCACCAATCATCGGAATGGTTATTGCAGTTTAGTATTGTTGCGGCATTAGGTGAACTGGGTGAGTCCCGTGCTTTTCCCCTCTTAGAAGAAGCACTCTCCTCCGAAACCAGCTTGATTCAAACCGCTGCGATTAGTTCCTTGGGAGAACTAGGTGATCCCCGTGCTGTACCATTATTAATTCCCTTTGCCACCGATCCTGACTGGCAAGTGCGTTACCGAGTCGCCCAGGCGCTCAAGCCCTTCGATAGTTCAGAGGCTAGAGCCGCCTTAGAAGCCTTAGCCAATGACTCGGTTGAGCAAGTGGCTCAGGAAGCCAAACGAAATTTAGAATCATTTTAGCCAGTTTGAGGTTGAGCGTTTTTTTTGGGTGTCATGAAGCGTTGATGCTAGATAAACACCCAACATCGCTTTATTCGACAACTTTCACGAGTCCACGATGCACACCATAGATCAACCGCATTAAGATAGCTTCATCATTATTTGTGAAAGAATTGTCCCAAGGAGCTGTCATCAATTCACGCCAGTCAGACAAACTGATCTGACCCTTACACATAATGTCAGCAAATATCGGTGCCAAACAGCATCGGCTCAAGGTTTGTTCGTCTAGAGGAGCTTGTTCAGTGGCATTCATGATTGTGGTTGTTGGGTTGACTTTCAAAGAATGAACAGATCAATTCTACTCACTCATGATCACTCATCCCGCGATCGCGTCACCAAAACCGTAATTATCTAGTTGCAGTTAATGGAGCTAAGCGGATTCGAACCGCTGACCCCCTCAATGCCATTGAGGTGCTCTACCAGCTGAGCTATAGCCCCGTGAAGCATCTTCTATCATGCCTTGATTTTATCGCTTCGTCAAGTCTTATTAAATTATTGCCTCGTGAGAGATTATCGAGTTATGAAACAATAGCATCCCTAAAACGAACCTGACACTGCCGCAATGCGACTCAAGTAGCCCAAATAGCTGTCCATCAAAAAATATACCACTAACATGGCGGCGGCTGACATCGCCACCAAGGTGCCAGCCAGCATCAAGGAAAACTCTCGTGTATCAAACGCCTGTTGCATTAAGTGCAGTGACCAAGCGACTAAAGCAATATCAAATATTAAAATAGCAATCAACATAATTTACGAAATGTAACATCGAATCTATTCTAGCAGTCGTCTATGTAGCTGCAAACGATCCAATTGTGTGATATAAGTCACAAGAGTTAAGAGCAGATCAGCCGGGATTTGAGAAACCTTAGATCATCCTGACAGGAACCTGATGGTGCTGCAAATGGTGCTTAATTTCCGATACGGTGAGTTGTCCGTAATGCAGTAAAGAGGCTAAGAGGGCGGCTTCGGCTTTCCCCTGGGTTAGGGCTTGATAAATGTGATCGCAAGTTCCAGCACCACCGGAGGCAATTACCGGAATTTGTACCTGTTCAGCAATGGTGCGGGTTAGCTCTAAGTCATACCCCGCTTGAGTCCCATCAGCATCCATGCTGGTTACCAACAGTTCTCCAGCGCCACGTCGCTCGACTTCTTTTGCCCAGGCGATCGCATCAACTCCTGTATTTTCTCGTCCGCCACGCACGAAAACATCCCAACCCGGATGACTGGGATCTACGCGGCGACGGGCGTCAATCGCCACGACAATACATTGATTGCCAAAGCGATCGCTGGCTTGATTGATAAAATCTGGATTGCGGACAGCCGCCGAGTTAATACTGATTTTATCGGCACCAGCCCTTAACAATAATTTAACAGTTTCTAAGGATTGGATACCGCCGCCGACGGTTAAGGGAATAAAAACCTGTTCTGCGGTACGGTAGACAACATCAATAATAATATCGCGGTCTTCATGAGTAGCAGTGATATCCAAAAACACCAGTTCATCAGCACCGGCTTGGTTGTAAGCTTGTGCCAATTCCACTGGATCACCAGCATCTTGCAAATTTACAAAGTTGACGCCCTTGACCACCCGCCCAGCCTTTACATCCAGGCAAGGTAAGATTCGTTTAGCTAGCATGTCAGATGTCTTACGCTGTGTGATGGAATAATACTTACTCTCTTAACTAATCTAAACCTTTTGTGCCTGAGTGTCTCGGTTGCAGATGAAATGATAGGCTTAAATCATGGCTATAACGTCCTTTAGACAATCTCAAGAACCTGACCCACAACCCCCATCCCGTCAGAAAAAAAAGGGTCGCCGTAAGGAACGCCAGCAAGAGTTGGAAACAGACTTGTTACTGGCTACGGCGATAGCCGAGGAAACGGAGAACCAAGAGGAAGGGATTCGTCCCCACCGGCTAGCCGACTATATCGGGCAAAAAGAACTCAAAGACCTCTTAGAAATTGCGATCGCGGCGGCGAAGGCGCGAAATGAATCATTAGACCATTTGCTCTTGTACGGACCGCCGGGATTGGGGAAAACCACGATGTCGCTAATTTTGGCGACAGAGATGGGGACAAATTGCAAAATTACGGCGGCTCCGGCTTTGGAACGCCCCCGAGATATTGTGGGGATTTTAGTGAATCTTAAACCGGGGGATATTTTATTTATCGATGAAATTCATCGCCTCTCGCGCATGAGTGAGGAACTGTTGTATCCGGCGATGGAGGATTATCGTTTGGATATTACCATTGGCAAAGGGCAATCGGCGCGAACCCGGAGTATTCCCTTACCCCAGTTTACCCTAGTTGGCGCTACGACAAGGGTGGGATCACTCACCTCCCCCTTGCGCGATCGCTTCGGTTTGATCCAGCGTCTGCGGTTCTACGAACCCGATGAATTGAGCTTAATTGTGCAACGAACCGCCCAGTTATTACAAGCGCCGGTGAGTGAAGAAGGGGCGGTAGAAATTGCCCGTCGTTCTCGGGGAACTCCCCGCATTGCCAATCGTTTACTCAGGCGAGTACGAGATTATGCTCAGGTGAAAAAGATGGACGTAATTAACCAGGATGTCGCCGCCGAAGCCCTGGAAGTATTCAATGTCGATCCGGCGGGGTTGGATTGGACAGATCGCCTAGTGTTAAGTGTGATGATTGAACAATTCCAGGGAGGACCTGTGGGCTTAGAAGCCGTAGCCGCCGCAACTGGAGAAGACGCTCAAACCATTGAGGAAGTGTATGAGCCGTATTTATTACAGATTGGGTACTTACATCGAACCCCTCGTGGTCGTGTTGCTACAGACGCGGCTCGTAAGCATTTAGGATATTGGCAAGATTGACACCGGGCTAGCTACATCGTTCATAGCAAGGGGTTGATGATTAGAGCCTGAGAGACATGAACTATGAACGATGAATCATCTCCATGGTTAACCGTGCATGGCTCGATGCTTCAACTCCTCGTGCGCTCTAGAGGGGAGCGATTCAAGTTTTTTGGGCGCTCTTCCATTTTCACGGGGAGCCTCAACCTTTGCCCAGTTCTCCTGAATGTAGTTTAGATCGTCCGCCGAAGCCACGTAGCTTTCAACATAGCCGCAATTGACACAAACATACGTATCCAGTGCAGCATAGCGAGCGCTAGAGTTGCCTAATCCTAGGGTCATCGTATTCAGTGCTGGAAACTTTCGGTTTTTGTTGCTTCTAACCTGATACGATCCACAGGAGCTGCATTGACCATTCTTCATTGTCATGACTGCTTCAACCTTACAAGTTGGCTTTCCTTTTGACTTCATTAGGGAAACGGTACAATCCGGATGACTGTTAACGTTTGTTTTCATTTAGTTTGTATATAATCAGCGCCTGCAAGAGATGGGATAGAGAGGATTGGATTGAGGGAAACCTTTGGGGAAGTTGCACCTGATATTCATTTACCAGGATTCCCTAAACCCTCGCCTATCTCAACATTTTGGCTCGCGATCGCGCTGCACATTGTAGATGACTTTTTCCCAATACCCGTTTTCAGCAACAACCGGGATGGTTTCTCCTGATCTGATCGAATCGGCGATTAGCTAGCAACCAATCTCTTCCCAATATAAACAGCCGCTGACGCCGTTCTGTTCGAGCTTGGTTAAATTAGTTGGGCTGCTGATGGCTGCTATTCATTATACTTTGCCTCCCCCTCTTTCATCATTTCGTCAATGAAACTTGGGGTTAGTCTAGCCCACAGAATTCTGGTGTGAGTGTTTTTGTAATTAAACAGGCGGCTGCCCAAATAGAATCTTTCTCAATACCTTCTGACGTTTCCAAAGTTACAACCGATCACCAATATGAAATGGTAGCAAAATTAACAGATTAACATAGTCAATTGAATACTGCCAACCTGAAATTTATATCTGATATCATTAAATTAACAACCTGTAGGGGCGACCCGTTTGCATCAATTAACAACACCAGTCCACTTGGGTTCGCTCAGGTCGCCCTAGTGATGGTGAATTTACCCCATAAGAATTACCGTGTCAATGACATGGATAATACCATTATCCGCTTCGATATCAGGAGCAACAACTGTCGCATTTTTGACTTCAAAACTATCAGAACAGTCAATTCGGATTGACGAACCCTCAACAGAGGTTACTGAATCGACATTAGCTAAATCAGCTTGAGTCAATTTACCAGAAACGACATGATACTTCAGAATTCGCGTCAGCTGGGGAATATTTTGGAGCAAGGTTTGTATGGTTCCCGGTGGTAACTTAGCAAAAGCGGCGTCATTAGGTGCAAAAACCGTAAAAGGACCAGGACTTTTGAGAGTATCCACTAAACCAGCCGCTTGCACAGCGGCTACTAGGGTTTGGAACGAATCCGCGCTAACGGCGATATCTACAATATCAGGCATTGATTTCAACTCATCCTCTGCAAAATAATCTATTCCCGGATTTTGACATTCTCCCATATACCGGTGTAGGGGCGGGTTTTACTACTCAGTAGGTTGGTGGAAATAAACCCAACTCGATTAAGTTTTCTGAATTTCCTTGATCTGCTCGCGTTTCAAGAAGAACCGTGGCAAGTCAGGTAGTCGCACGGTAAAATCAGCGACATCAGTACTGAGGAGTCCGGATATGGGAAATTTTATTGGCATCAGTGTAACCCTTGCTACAGCAGTACTCGCGAGTCTTGGGTTTACCCCCACGTCAGCATTGGCTCAAGCCGCTTATGGTAGTTATGTCGGGGCTGGTGGTACTTTCGGTATTGAAGAAGATAGTCGCGGTGAAGGGCGGCAATTTGGGGGAGTGTTGGCGGTACGGTACAAACTCTTAGAACTTCCTGTCTCTCTGCGAGCGCAAGCCCTGATTGGTGCAGGTACGGCGGTGGTGCCAACCATTTCTTATGACTTTCCCCTCAACTGGCAAACGGATGTTTATCTGGGGGCGGGTGCGGCGTTTGCTAGCGGTGATACGCCCTCACCGGTGGGAGATAAAACCAGCTTTGCTTTGCAACCGGGTATTGATTATGTTGTTCCTGGCGGTAGTACGGTGCTTTTTGGTAATGCGATTATTGCTTTTGATGCCTATCGTCAGGGAGGCGGCACGGCGGTTTCGGTGCAGGGTGGCGTAGGATTGAGATTTTAACTAGACACGGCAAGTCATCTCGCCGCTAACCCTCCCCAAGGCGACGGGGAGGGAACTCAAAGGGATTTCACTGTGCTGACGGTGTTACGCTGTACAACCCTTGACAAACGGGGCATACGCGATAGCGATGCTTTGACTATTAATAGCTAAAGCAAAGGAGCCGTCCCTCAAAGCCCGGATCATAATGTTCCGAGCGCCGCCCCAATCTCTGTCATGTTCATGACTACAGTTGGGGCATTTAAATGTTTTAGAGCCGCCTAGCTTGTTGTGATTGAATCCACATTTTGTACAAGTTTTTGAGGTGTACGATTCATTGACATCAATCACCACAACACCACGCTTGTTTGCCGATTGTTTAAGATGGCACTCAAAACGGTAGTGTCCCCAAGTCAACATTTGTCTAGCTGTTTTTGTATGCAGCTTGCGTTTGGACTTAACCACCATTTTAGATGTCTCAAACGTAGGCAGAAGGATGACTTTGTATTGACGGGTTAGGTAGTTGGCTACTTGTTTGTGGCATTCGTCAACTAAATTGCGGATTCTGATTCTCAGCCTTGTGGCTGCTCTTTTGTAAGAGCGCTTTTGTTTTCTGCTAGCTAGAGCTGCACGTCCCATGAGTTTGTCAAGGTGAGAACACAATCTTTGGATGCGTCCAATGTCTGCCTTACCAAACTCGACAAATGAGTCTCCATCATAGCCAGTCAAAAACGTTCGCACACCCGGATCGAGCGCGATTACCTTGTCGAGAATTCTCGGTTCAATCTCTTCGATTACCGGAATACAAGCAAACCATCTTTTTCTATCTCTGACAAGTTGCGTGGCAAACTCCACTTGCTCTGGTATTGGTTCAGATGCTTTAAAGCTTAAGCCCTTAGTCAAAGACGGAAACCATGTTTTTCTCTTGAAATTTACCTTGTGAAATTTGATGGCTTGAGACAATTGACGACAGCTTCTCAAGCTGGCTTCACCTCCTGCAGATGTTGCTTGCCACCAAGCGTCCCAAGCGTCAAAGATTGCGTTTTCTTTAGGATGAGATGGTGCTGAGGCTACCCAGTCCGGCAAGCTTAACCCATTTACATAATCCCTTAAAGAATATGCACTAGTTATTTTTTCACCGTCTTTTAAAGCGGCGATCGCTTTATTGTATACATACCGCGCCGCCGCTAACCAAGACTTCCATTTCTTCTGCAATTCGGGTTCCGGATACACCCTAATTTTCAACGTTTTGTTTGGCTTTCTACCCTTTTTCTGGTGTCTGGATTTCTGCTTGTAGCTCTTGCTTGATTTGGTTTTCGATTCTTCGGATGGAGTAGAGACGACTTGAAAAGCTGTGGAGAATTGCGACGATATCTTGTACCAATTCGGCGTGGGGAGAGAGACTAACTTGGTTGAGAACCACGATTTTGCACTCAAACTGTTCCCATATCCATTCGATGATATCAAAGCCGAATCTTGCCAGTCTGTCTTTGTGGGCAACCACAATAGTCTCGATATCGCCTCGCAGAACTCGTCCCAAAAGGGTGAGGAGTCCTTTCCTCCTAAGATTGAGTCCTCCTGCCACTTCCTTAACAATTTCAGCGCCAGGGTAGAGTGCTGATAGTCGTTCAACTTGTCGATCAAGGTCTGCTCTTTGTGGTCTTGTCGAAACGCGAGCATAGATAACAGTGGTGCGTCATCCTGTTGGCGAGGATTCTTTTTTGATGAAGGTTTCGAGATCGTAGCGCCTTTGACCCGACGGCGTTGTGACCGTTTTAATTTTTCCAAGTTGTTCCCATCTTCTGGGGGTTCGCAGACAAACCCCCAGAGTGTTAGCTGCTTCATTAGGTTTTACATACTTTGCCATGGTAATTAGCCTAGCTCAGTATGTATTAATTGTCCAGCTTTGTTAAGTGAATTAGCGATTAGAGGCATAGCGATCGCGTCGTTTGTAGTAGCCACGTTTGTAGTAGCCACTAAAGTGGCTTCAGATGTTCTATTTCCCAGCACGAAGCGTGCTGACTACGAACAGATCGCAATCCGATTCTGACATCCCTGAATCTCCAATTCCAGTCGCGGTTCTGGCTGATTACAGAATAGAACACCACGATAGCCACTTGCAACCAGCGTAAAGGATAACTGCTGACTCCCCCCGGCTTCCACCGTCGCGTCTCCTAAATTCACCTGACATTTTGTCCAATCCACACGCACATCTCGATGAGAGAGAATATCTGTAACTAACACTTGATGGGTTGATTTCATCACCTTAATCGCCAAGTGACGCACCGTAAATCCTATCACCCCCTTTTCAAACTCCTCCACTCTTATTTCAGGGGGTAATCCCGTAATAGTAAGTTGCTCAGTTTTAGGGGATTGGGAAAGTGTTGAGTGTGTAGGGGCGGGTTTAGGAACTTGCTTTTCGTTATTGATAGTAACCTTTGTGCAAAACCCGCCCTGACTAGGTTTTGAGTTAGCTCCCTTTTCTCTCAAAGGACGTTCTATTGGCGCTAATGGGGGAACTACAGAGATAGCATCTGGATTAATTACCCACTCCTGCGCTTTTTTAATCAAATTAGACTGCAATTTTGCCGCTTTCCTCAGCTTTCCTTGATTCGTCACATAATCAACCTGTTTTTTCTTCGTCCCTATCCAACGTTCCCGGGCAAATTGACGCTGTTGTTGGTTAGTGTCGTTGACAAATTCCTCGTAAAATGATAATGTTTCAACCAGTAATCCAACTTTTTCCAGGGCAATTCCTATCTGTGGCATCAAGAGGTAGTCTTGCCAGTCTGGAGTAGATAAAACCCGCTCTTTCATAAATTGTTCATAGTGTTGGCGTTGGTTTTTGCTCAAGTTTTGGGGGATTAATCCTGAACCTGCCAATTCATAAACAATGTCGAAATTAAACGCGGCTTTTTCCTCGGTTGAACCGATGACATTAGGCAAATCGGTATTGAACAATTCGAGGGCGTCTTGCCAGCATTTCTGGTGGAAGAAATAGCGGAACAGTAGCCGTAGTAGCTTGATTTTGATCCCATCCTGACTAGCGAGTCGAAAACAGTCTTTGACTTTGGCTAAATCATCTAACCCCACATAAACCACACAGGCTTGTTGGTATTCCTGCTTCATTTCCAACCCTTGGGCGACATAGCGCAGCCATCTGCGATCGCGCGGTTTGCCAGCTTGCCGCCATTGGTGGATAATCTGATCAGCATCGCCTGCTTGTGCCAAATACCCTAATCCGTCTGGCATACCGACAGTAAAGGCTTTCGCCCGATGGTATTCTGGGAGTTGAGTTGCATTACTTTCGTCCCAATACTGTATCGCTTGAGCATAATTTTGGGCGCGATAAAAACAGGTTCCCGCTTGCACCTTTAGTTCTGGATAACCCGCTGAGGCTAAGATAGCTAGAACTTCGCCAAACTGCTGCCATTGTGATAAGGGTATTGAGGAATCGTGGGGAATTATTTCAATTCGATGGGCATATTCCTTAATTCCTTGCTGCCATTGTTTTTGCTGATTAACCTGTTGATTCCCCTGAATAACCCATGATTCATGACTGATAATATACCGAGTAAAATTATCCAGCGCTGCTAAATCATCAGGTGGTGTCACCATAAACCGCGCCAGGATGCACTCAGACGCTGATTGATGTTGGGGGTGCGAATCATACCAAGCGACTAATTCTGACCAGCACAGCCCCTGCCAGAAGCAATCCCACGCCTGATCCGATTCCCCCAACTCCAGGAAACAATGACCCGCGTCTCGATACTGCCTCTCAAACTTCAGCGCCCAAGCCTGACAAGAGTTGGCTTGAGTGATATCCCCTAAATCCCAATAGAATTGTTTGGCTCGGCGTAGTAAACTAGGATTTTGTCCATGTAATCCTTTAAGCTGAAATTCTTGCGCGATCGCACCCGGGTCATTTTCACGCATCGTCTCTACCATATTTGGCATACCCGGTGCTAGGGTTTTCACCTTATCTTGCCAACGGCTTTTGTGTTTAGCATGTCCTAACATTGCCTGTAACAAGGCTTCATCACTGGCATAGTTCCACAGTTGGCGGTTTCCAGTTTCTGAATCGACGATAAATAAATAATCCGTTGCTCGACTAGCCGCGACATAGAGTTTATTGAAAAAGTATTCTACCTTTACTTTTTGGTCAACGCCTTGGAGATTCCAGACATTATCGCTACACTCTTCACCAAATTTATACAATATCACCCGTTTAAATTCCAATCCCTTGGCAGAAATGGCGCTTAAAACATTTTTTAACGGTTCTGGGGATTGGGGATTGGTGATTGGTGATTGGGGATTGGGGCGCGAATGCTTCGCTTCTACGAATTCATGGGGATTGGGCGAAGCATTCGCGTTGAGATGTGAATAGAAAACCGATAGATTTGGGCGCGAATGCTTCGCTTCTACGAATTCATGGGGATTGGGCGAAGCATTCGCGTTGAGATGTGAATAGAAAACCGATAGATTTGGGCGCGAATGCTTCGCCCCTACGAATTCATCCCCGGTTCCCGGTTCCTGATAATTTAACTGGGGAAAAATTTGAGACAAGACTTCATCAGCTTGGGCATAAGCGAGTTCTTCCCCTTCCTCACAGGGAACAATGATAATCGTGTCTTTAATATAGGGGATTAATTCCTCAGCACTAATAGTTTGATTGAGGATAAAGGTTTGGGGTTCAGGGAAATTACCCGGATGCCATGGGGTTTGAGGTTGGAGTTCTCTAATGTCAAAGAGAACGTGACGCCAAAGCTGAATTAAGTTGGTGAATTGAACAATAGACAGACTTGATCGATAATTATAGGACAAGTCCTGAAAATTAACGGTCAACTTTAATTGATCAGCCGGATCAAGGGCGGTAATCACTTCGGCATTAAAAGCGGCTTGGGTGCTAGACCAATGGAATCCGGTTGGATTTAAGGTTTGAAAGGGATCACCAGCAAAGGCAAAGGGTAAGCTAAGAATGGGTTGGTATCCCAAATGGTATTGGGAAAACAGAGACAGCCGCATAATTAGCTGTAACTCCAGGCGGGTAAAGTCTTGGGCTTCATCGCAGAAGATGGCGGTATAGTCGGAATGATAACACTTCAATTCCAAGACTCTGGCAATTAAATCTTGGTCATCCCAGTAATCTAGTTCCGTGGTTAGATGCTTATACCAGTGTTGCCAAATGGTCTTATAGATTCCCTGGAATTTCTCCACATCAATCGTGCGTTCTTTCCGGGGAACTTCCTCCTGATAGTCTTCCGGCGTCATGTAGTCTGATTGACCATATCCTTTAATAAAACTGCGGATAATGTGCCAACAAATTTCTGGGGAATAGTGGCGGGATTCGGGAAGATGCAGGATCAGTTTGGCAAGGGCGGGTTCGGGATGGGTTCCCTGATACAATTGTTTGAATCGATGGAAGGAGATATAGTATTCAGGATTAAACCGTTTTCGTTCCTGGGGTGGAAGTAAGCTTAACAGGAATTTACCGAAGGGTTGAAAGGCGCGATCGCAGTTGGGGATGTCATCGCCGGGACTGCGTTCAGCGACAAAGCGGTGGTGGGAACGTAGGAGTCGGTTGACCCCATCTCTGGCAATTTCTAGTAGCCGTTCATTGTAGGTGAGAAACAGGGGTTGACCCGGAAGCGGTTCGAGACGGCGATGTCCTTGGGGGGTATAGTGTTTACGGTAGCAGTAGTCGGCAAATAGATAAATCAGCATCGTGGACTTCCCACTACCCGCCCGCCCATTAATGAATAGGGGGAGTGAATCGGTTTGGGGGGTAGCGCCAGACACCGATTGGAGAATTTCCTCTTCTTCTGGGGAAAGGGCGAGATTTGCCTCTCTACCCCGTTCAATCGCCAACCAACTTTCCTCATCGGCTAATAGGTACGCCGGATAGGAACGACGGGCGAAGGGGGTTAATTCATGGATGGTTTGGGGTTGGGATAAATGGTTGGATGTGTTTTCACCATTGAATAGGGTGGTGCGCTGTCCCACTTCCCTAATCTCGGCGCTGGAAGGGGGGTGATCAAAGGCGGCGATGAGAAACAGTACACCCCGAACACTCCCATCAGTGGTTTCAATTTGGCTGTAGAGGACGTAACAATTGTTTTCCCCCCACAAGTTGACATTTTCTGGAAGCTGGGGTTGCTCAGGGGAAATGATTAGGGTGTCGGCGAAGCTATCGGTTTGGATGACACCACTGTGACTATTGCCATTTCCTATAGATGTCGCTGTATGGGTATTAATCTGGGAAATAATCTGATAGTAGGTTTTCCACGCCTGTTGCAGTTTAACGGTGGTGAATTGTCTCACCCATTCTTCGCTTTCATAGATCATCCAATCGTCCGGGACAATATCTCGTTCCCATCCTGGTGGCTCCAGCCAAGGACGCAAGGTTTCTGGGAGTTCGGGTAAGGGTTCAACTGAGGGTTGCTCAGATTTGGCTTGGGTGAGCCAATCGCGAATCTGTTGTCGGTCAAGTTGGGGTTCCCAATGGATCTGACCATAATGAATGGGGGCTTCGAGAAACTGTTCATAGTCGTGATCGCCCCGTTTAAAGATATCAATAAAGCACAACAGTTGCTGATTATCCAGATGCAGGATACGACCAATCAGTCGGCGGTTAAGGATGCGGCGCTTCAGGTAAGGATAAACCCGCTCAAACCGGGATTGCACTTGATCGAGTCGTTGAGTTTGCAGTTGGGTACATAGATCATTGATGCGATCGCCAATTCCATAGCGTTCTGCTTTCTCATTAAACTCACAGGTGCGATAGATGTACATTCAATAGTTCCCGTTCTTGTGCTATGTAAAACTCCTACAATGGACGACATAATCGGACATTGGGTAGAGTCGATGCCCCTATCGCTCAATTCGGGTGCTTCTACTGTTGTGCCATCGCGCTCATGTGGCAGAGGTGTTCACTCCCAAGCCGATACCAACTTAGGTCATCCCCTTATAGCAAGCGCCGTAAAACCCACATCCTTTTAGGTGTGGGATATGAGGCGGGTCATCGGAGGGACGTAGATGACCAAATTACAAAGGTGATCTTAAACGAGCTATCAAGCTTGTGATCAACTCAGACTTGCTCATTCCCCGCCTGGTAGCCTCTTCCTTTAGTTGTCGCATTTCATCCTTAGTTAATCTGATATCTAGTCTTTCTGTTTTCATCGGTACACACAATTGACCACGCACGTATCTACTATATATAATATATAATGAAAAAAGCACATTGAGAGGTCGATTCAATGCTAGTTCTTGAATACAAAATCAAAGCAAAACCGCAGCAATACAAGGCTATCGATGAAGCCATCAGGACGGTGCAATTTATCCGTAACAAAGCAATTCGTTATTGGATAGACG
>NZ_JAVKEW010000100.1:0-57225 GCF_040226375.1 Coleofasciculus sp. G2-EDA-02
TATGGAAATTTCGTTCCATATATCCCGGTAAACGGGTTCCCAGGCACACGATATTCGCCATCTAGGGCATCGTGTTATCTCCTAACACCCTGTCGATTCAGGGCTGGGCGTTTCAAACCTTTGCGGTTTGGGTTCCGCCGAGTCCCGGCGTACCTGATAAGTTGACTTCGACTTTGCAGCCGCAAGCCAACTGCATTGTATCATACTATCCTGGGGTGTTTATCCGGATAAAAGCCGTCCTAGAAGGACGGGACTTCAGACCCTTTATTTCCGGTGAGCCGTTTGGTTTCACGAAACCTTTATATAAAATTCACATCAACTTGATGAAGCATCAAAAAAATACGGTTATATTTAATTTGTAAACCGATAAATACAGTAAAACCAACACCTAAAATACTATTCAACGTTTTAACCAAGGATAAACGCTTATGGCAACTTATATCGTCAATCAACTCGGTGACATCGATGATGGTAATCTTAACAATGGTCAAACCAGTTTACGCGAAGCCATTAACGCCGCCAACGCCTCGGTAGGAAACGATACCATTCAGTTTGCTTTGGGTGGCAGATCAAAAACTATTCAACTCACACAAAGGCTCACGATTACCGATGACCTGACAATTGTTGGTTTAGGTGCAAACCAATTAACCCTTCGTGGCGACTCAACCTTCGACCTATTCTCAATTAGTCCTGGGGTAGCCGCAGAATTTAATGGACTCACTTTAACCAACGGATTAGATGGAATTAATCTCGAAGGAGATAATAGCCTAACTATAACCAACAGCGTGATTTATGGGAACAGCGATGATGGGATTGATGCGGGTGACGAGGATGGTAGTGATCCGCTCAGTGACAACAATACTGTAATAGTAACGAATACGACCATCCGTGATAACGCGGATGATGGAATTGATCTAGAAAACAATAGCACGCTGACCCTAAATAACAGTACGTTTACCAGTAACGGTGATGATGGCGTTGACCTAGAAAACAATAACACTGTTACCGTAAATTACAGCACGTTTACAGGTAACGGGGATGAAGGCATTGACCTAGAAAACAATAACACTGTTACCATAGATCACAGCAGTTTTACCGATAACGACGCTGATGGCATTGACTTAGAAGACAATAATACCCTGACCGTAAAAAACAGCACGATTATAGATAACGATGCTGAAGGCATTGCGCTGACCGACAAAAACACGCTGATAATAGAAAACACCATAATTACAGATAACGGTGATGATGGTATTGACGTAGAAGACAAAAATACAATCACCGTAACCAACAGCACAATTACCGATAACGGCGATGATGGTATAGGTGTGGATGACAAAAATAATCTAACCGTAACGAACAGTACAATTATAGGTAACGACGCAGATGGAATTGATGCAGATGACGAAAACAAGCTAACAATAACCGATAGTACGTTTAGTAATAACGGTGATGATGGCATTGACATTTCTGGAGACAACACCCTAACCGTAACCAATAGCACGTTTAGTGATAATAATTCTCAGGGAATTGAAATCAGCGACGGAAATACTATGACGGTGACTGACAGTACCATCATCGGAAATGGTGCCCCTGCTGTTACTCTCACCGGAACTTCAAATAATGACATGCTTATCGGTGGCGCAGGCGACGATATCCTAACTGGACTCAATAGTCAAGATACGCTCAAAGGTGGCGCCGGTAACGATACCCTCGACGGTGGTAACGGTGATGATCAACTTTATGGTGGTGCGAATAATGACCTCCTAAGTGGGGGTCAAGGTCAGGATATCCTCAAAGGTAGCGGAGGTGAGGACTACCTCGATGGGGGTCAAGGTGACGATAAGCTGTATGGCGGTGCTGATGATGACACTCTCCTCGGCGGTCAAAGTAATGACCAACTCTGGGGTGGTGCTGATGATGACCTGTTAGAAGGGGGTCAAGGTGACGATAAACTGTATGGCGGTGCTGATGATGACACCCTCCTCGGCGGTCAAAATAACGACCAACTCTGGGGTAATTCTGGAGATGACCTCCTCTATGGTGGTGCGGGGGATGACCAGCTAACCGGTGGGATTGGTAGTGATACCTTTGTTATTGTCGCCGGGGAAGGTAAGGATATGATTACCGACTTCAGTTTAGGTCAGGGTGATGTGATTGGTTTATCTGGCGGTTTAGGATTTGGAGATTTGTTCTTCCAAGGAAACGAGATTCGGTTTGGCGGTCAAACTTTGGCAACACTGACTGGGTTCGATACAACCACTCTCACAACGGAGAATTTCGCAACTGTAGTCGTGTGATACGCTTAATGCTTTGTAATCAGGGCTTTAGTCTGAGATTTGGTTAAGTTTCCTGGCATCCCAGTAATTATAGCAACCGCCAAAACGGTTAGGACACATCAGAATTTAGTAGAGACTCCTCCGGCGGAGGAGTCTCTACCACAGTTCGTTTGCTTTAAGGTATGTGTCTACACAAAAGTCCAACCAAAGCAGACTAATATCAGCATATTGGCAATGTTGGACAACTTAACCTAAATATGCATCGACTTAATTTCCTCAAAGCACTCCGGATTCCCCTAGGCGCAGGAATTATCAGCTTTTCCTTTGCCACAGGTAAACTTCTCCCCCAAACTTTGCCTCTATCCCAGGATTTGATTAACCTCAACTCCCAGGATGGAGAAGTCTTACTGATTGAAAGTAATGCTCGCCAGGACTATTTTCCCTTAAGTATTCATTTTGAAACCCAGGATAATTTAGCTTACTGTGGTGTTGCCAGTATGGTGATGGTACTCAACGCCCTCTCTATCCCTGCACCCCCAACCGCTAACTTCGGGGAAAATCATATTTTTACTCAAAAAAATGTTTTAAATGAACAAACCGAAAAAATTCTCCCCGCCGCCGTCATTGCTCGTCAAGGAATGACCCTAGACCAATTGGGTCAACTCTTAGAAACCTATCCCCTCAACGCCGAAGTTTACCACGCCAGTGAGGTGACTCTGGCGGAATTCCGCCAGATGGTGGTAGAGAATTTACAAGACCCCAATAATTTCGTCTTAGTCAACTACTTAAGAAAAACCATAGGTCAGGAACGCGGTGGACATATTTCGCCGATCGCGGCTTATAATTCACAAAGCGATCGCTTTCTGATTTTGGATGTGTCCCGCTACAAGTATCCGCCCATTTGGGTCAGGGCTCAAGAACTCTGGCAAGCCATGGGAACAGTGGATTCTACCTCAGAAAAGACAAGAGGCTTTGTTCTGATTAATCGCCGTTAGTCGGGGTAATTCATGAATTGCCCCAACAAATGAGAATCTGCTAAGATTGCCCCTTGGCATCTTAAATTCCTCCCGAATGTCTATCCATTCTCCCGTAACCGTTACCGTTCCCGCGACAACCGCCAACTTAGGTCCCGGATTTGATTGCATTGGCGCCGCCTTGACCCTGTACAATCGATTTACATTTACTCGCCTGAGTTCGGATACCCCTTGGGAAACGGAACGGGCGGTGAGAATTCGGGTGTCTGGTGTTGAAGCAAAGCAGGTGAAAACTGATGAAACGAATCTGGCTTACCAAGGGTTTCTGAAATTATACGACCATATTGGTCATACACCTCCCCCAGTCCAACTCAAGATTGATTTAGATGTCCCTCTCGCCAGAGGGTTAGGAAGTTCCGCCACGGCGATTGTCGGCGGATTAGTTGGCGCAAACCAATTAGCCGGGGAACCCCTGAGTCAAACTGAAGTGATGCAATTAGCGATCGCGCTGGAAGGACATCCGGATAATGTCGTCCCCGCCTTGTTGGGTGGCTGTCGTCTGGCGGCGCGGGGGGATGCGGTTCTCAAGGAATGGGAGATTTGTGATATTCCCTGGCATGATCAAATTGTCCCCGTTGTCGCTATTCCTAATTTTGAACTCTCCACCCACGAGGCGCGACAGGTACTCCCCACCCAAGTGAGTCGGGCGGATGCTATTTTTAATATTGCCCATTTCGGGTTATTGGTACGCGCCTTGACAACGGGACGCCGTGATTGGTTACAAACTGCCCTCCAGGATAAGTTACACCAACCCTATCGACAAGGGTTGATTCCGGGGTATGAAGCCGTAAAAAGCGCCGCCTTAAAAGCTGGCGCCTATGGAATGACGATTAGTGGCGCAGGTCCTACTCTGTTGGCGCTTGTCGATCCGATGCAAGCCGCAACCGTAGCCACCGCCATGGCTGAGGCTTGGCAACAAATGGGAATTTCTGCAATAGCGCGATCGCACTCGATTGAAACTCAGGGAACCCAAACCGCAGTAGCACCCACTATTTAGCACGCCTGATGTTGAAACTTACTCCGCACCGACTGTAGAGACGTTGTATGCAACGTCTCTACAGTGGGGGCGGGTTTCCAATCACCAATCCCTAATCACCAATCCCCCAATTTATCGCTATGCCATAGATCATCCTCTATGTTTTCACCAAGCATTTCTTATCCGATAATCTGAACAAGTTCTTAAAGTTTTGTTACATTGATCGATGAAACCCCTATTTGTTTAATCACCCATTTCTAGCATAAACTCAATGTTAGTCACTTAATTCAACAGCAATCACAGCAAATTTTATGACTCCAACCAACTTTAGTGTTACCCCCTGAATCATTCAGAAAATTCTGATATCAAAACGATACTTAGACCAAGTTTAAATTGGAGGAGTCATACAAAGTGGCAAATGCGAACGATATAGTTGTCCTCAAACAAGGTGTTGAAAATTGGAATCAGTGGCGACTGCAAAATATTAACTTCAATCAAAATCCGAGTAAAGCCAATGTCCTCAAACTTAACTTTAGCAAAGTTGATCTGAGTGGCTCGAACCTCAGTGAGTATAATTTGCAAAACTTCAACCTGAGTCGAGCTAACCTGAGTCGAGCCAACCTAAGTCGGGCGAATCTCTGTGAAGCGATTTGCCATACGACAAACCTAAGTCAAGCCATTTTAATTGATACCAACCTTATCGCTGTTTTCTTAAGAAATGCTGATCTCAGAGGCGCCAACTTGAGAGGAGCGGATTTAACCGATGCGAATCTCAGTGGTGCTGATTTGACAGGTGCTAATCTCAGTGATACAAATTTGAAAGGGGCAAACCTGAGAAATACCAATTTAAATCAGGCAAACCTAAATGGTGCGAATCTCAGTGGGGCAATTTTGAAAGGCGCGATTATCTCTCAAGTCTAGGTTGATTGGTAAATTGTGAATTTCTAGTTCCCCATTCCCTGAACAATGGCACTCCTCACCGTGAACTTTATTCGGTAAGCTCCTCCTGAAGATAAATTTTTTTAACCAGCATTTGCCAAAACAGAGACTGTATCGGTAAAATGCTGGTTATATTCATAGACCCTGAAAGCGAAACTTATTTCTCTGTGCAGAGAATAAAGAGCAGAGTTTGGGCATGATTTTTCTATGAAAAAATTAATTAATATCGATTTTAGTTTGTCAAAAAATATCATTATTTTTCAAAATTTCGGACAAATATAAATTATACCTGAATAAGTATTTTACAGTTTAACACGAATCAGAGTTTTTCCAGTTAAACTCTACCCTTTATGATGAAATTATCGATACAACGAAAAATCGTCGTAGGATTTGGACTAACCTCTAGCCTTATCGTTATCGTTAGTTTGAGTGGTTATTATAGCGCATTTCGCCTGAGAGAGGCAAATCACAAAGAACTCCATGCCAAAAAAGTATTAACTAAACTTGAAGAAGTCTTAGCTGAAATTACGGATGCAGAAACGGGACAACGGGGTTATCTCCTAACTGGCAAACCGCGCTATCTCGAACCCTATAAAAAAGCCATTGATAAAGTCGAAGATGATATCAAGCAGCTACAAGCCTTGACAGCAGACAACCCTTACCATCAAAAAAAATTAGACCTTGTGGTTCCTTTAATTGATGAAAAGTTTACCGAACTTCAGCAAACAATTAACGTAAGAAACAAGCAAGGATTGGACGCGGCTCTAGAAATTGTCAACACAAACCAAGGCAAACTAATCATGGATCAGATCCGCGAAGTCTTCAGTCAGATGAAGGCTGAAGAAGAGCGGCTATTTCAGGCGCGAGCGCAGCGAACTCAAGGAACAGTCCATACGACAATCTGGATTTTCTCCATTGGACTGGCTTTTGATTTAGGCATTCTTGTTTTTGTCTATTCTCATATTTATCGAGAAATTAATCAACGGCTACAGGCTCAAGATCAATTACGAGACAGTGAAAGTCGGCTAACGCAATTCTTAGAAGCGATACCCGTCGGCGTCTTTGTCGTTGATCAAAATGGTACACCTTACTATGCAAATCAGACAGCAAAAAAACTTTTTGGTCAAGGTATTATTCCAAAAAATTCGGCAAATCTGTTCCCAGAGGTTTATCCAGTTTACTCTCCCAAAGCAGAGAAAGTTTATCCCCACAATCTTGAACCAATTATCCAAGCGCTTAATGGGAAAAGTTCTATCCATGATGGTATAGAGATTCATCATCCCGACAAAATCGTGCCAATTGAGGTATTAGGAACACCCATCTTTGATGACAAAGGGAATGTTACCTACGCCATTGTCGTGCTGAACGATATCACCGAACGCAAACGGGCGGAAGCCGAACGACTCAAGTTTACCTGTCATCTGAATCAACTCAATCAAGCTTTCTCTCGCTTTGTCCCCGGTCAATTTCTTCAGTTATTAAACAAACAGAGTATTGTCGATGTGAAATTAGGCGACCAAGTTGAAAAAGATATGTCCATTTTATTTTCCGATATTCGTGACTTTACGGCTCTTTCAGAAGGCATGACTCCCGAAGAAAACTTCAAGTTTATTAATTCATATTTATCTCGAATGGAGTCAATTATTATTAAAAATCAAGGATTTGTTGATAAATATATTGGTGATGCCATTATGGCACTCTTTAGTGGGAGTGCTGATGATGCAGTTAAAGCAGGAATTGCCATGTTAAATCAATTAGTTGAATATAATCAACATCGTGCTAACTGTAATTATCGGGCGATTAAAATTGGCATGGGCATTAATACAGGAACCTTAATGCTAGGTACAGTGGGCGGATATAACCGAATGGATACAACTGTGATTAGTGATGCCGTTAATTTAGCGGCTCGTCTGGAAGGTTTAACCAAAAATTATGGCGTATCCCTGTTAATTTCTCACCACACGTTCAAGGAATTACAAAACCCCTCTGACTACGCTATCCGCATGATTGATCACGTCAAAGTTAAAGGTAAATCTGAATTAGTCACCGTCTATGAAGTCTTTGATGCTGACTTACCAGAAGTGCGAGAGGGCAAGTTAGCAAACCAAGACCGATTTGCCTTAGCGTTGTCCCTGTATAGTCAACAGGCTTATGCAGAGGCGCTACAACTGTTTGAAGCCTGCTTGCGTCAAAATCAAGCGGATCAGGTGGCGCAAATTTACCAGCAACGCTGTCATCTGAATTCTAATACCAATGCTGTCTGAAGTTGCACTTTATCTACCCCACCGCCTACAACACCTCCCCTGACTAAGAGGAGGTTGGTAGGGGTGAATATTAAGAGGCAAACATCACAATCTCCCTTTGGTTCACTCTATTTTCCTGCTCAACTTGCAATACATGGGCATAAAGATTGGCAATAATCTGTTGACCCGTTAGAGTTACCTCTAAGTAACGCAAAGCAGGTTGAATATAGGGCAACACAACTGTCCAGAAAAAATTAGGGTAGTTTTGTCGTAGTTGACCTGGATTGTGATAGCCTAAAATTTTACTCGCGCCACTTTCTTCAAACTCGCCAAACAATGCTGGAATCTTTTGTAAGTAACGCGGATCACTGAGCTGCCCAATTAAATCAGCCGCACGAGTCAAACCGGGATAATTAATCGTATCTTGATAAGCTTCATCAGCAGGTACTGGGAAACGGGTTAACTCAATATTGCGTTTGACGGCAGCACAATCAATGAATGAATGAGCGCTAAAATACTCGTCCACAAACCGCTTTCCTCGGTCAACATGATACGAGGTCAAACTCGCATCGGTTGCGCCCCGGGGTAAGGAGATCATCATATCATCTAGACCAATCACGTACAATCCTTGATCGGGTTGGTCATCTTTGCAAATCCCCTTAATATAGCCAATGTCATGGCATAACCAAGACACGATTAAGGTGAGCCAGTCTTGACGGGAAACGCTCCCTTCCAGGATATGTTTCCCTCGGAGGGTTTCTTGTCCGACTAGGGCGACTAAAATAGTATGTTCAACATTGTGGTATAGAGCATCACTCTGGGCAATCCGTTCTAGAGCCACTTGAGCCACCCTACCAATGACTTCAGCATAATCAGGTTGACAGTTGCCGTAAGTTTGGCGGTAGCCGGCTTGTAGACGTTCAACACAATCGTGAACTAGCACCCCTGTTAAATTAAACATTGTTCTTCCCCTGTAACACAATCTAAATTTATATCCGAGTTGGGTATCACCGCCCGGATTGGCGGCTTCACCCTGGTAGATTCACAGATCAATCGGTGGGGAACACCTATTTATTAGTTTCGTTGATAATTTGGGTAATGTAAACCATAAAACCTCACAAAAATGAAATCCTTGTTTGGCGGGAGTAAAAATTTAGATATATTTTATTTTGTAATTAACAAAAAACCTCATGAAACCTCATGACTATAAAATCCAACCTTACGAATAGGTTAAAAAATCATGAATTATCAGGTAGAATTTCCCAATTGCTACAGTCATAAAAAAGAGGGTATGGATTATAAAGATGCCTTGAATTTCATTGATCGCTTGACCTATCTGAAGACGGGAAAGCACCTGAATGACCTAGAACGTCAGGTATTTGTTGGCTCATGGCAAGGACGCTCCTATAAGGAGATTTATCCGCAAAATCCGGACTATGTGGAAAAATATGTGGGCTATAAGTTATGGCAAAAGCTTTCCCAGGTACTAGGGGAAAAAGTGAGCAAAAAAAAGATTCACGGTGCGATCGCGCGAGCCAAGACGCAGCAGCCGCAAGTGTTTCTCAGTTACCGCAACCAAGAGCCTGACGGGAGTTTAGCGATTCAGTTAGAGGAGGCGATCGCACAAGCGGGATATCCAGTCTTTAGAACAGGGGTGGGAGAGGGTTCGAGCCATTCCTCTGGTGTAGCCCAGGCTGAATTAGCGCAGATTGATCGCCAACTGGCGCAATGTGATTATTTTATCCTGCTACTGTCTCCCCAAGCCGCCCTGAGTGAAATGGTGATTGAAGAGTTACGACGGGTTCAGGAGTTACGGGATGAGAGTCAAAACGCCAAACCCGTTGTCTTACCGATTCGGGTGAATTGTCCTCCCCATACCCCCCTCAACCACGATTTACGCAACTATCTCCAGGGAATTGGCTATCAGGAATGGAACGCTCCCGCTGATACACCAACCGTGGTACAGGCGGTGTTGCAACGGTTATCGGGGAGTGAGGATTGGGAAACTCAAGCCGAGGAAGCGAACGATGTAGCGGAGGACATCAGAACCTATCAAACTCCGATCAACCCCTTACCCCCTTTACCCGTGGCTGAACCGGAATTACCCAAAGGTCAAGTTCGTTTAGCTTCCGCCTTCTATGTCGAACGAGTTCCCGATGAAGCCCAATGTTATCAAGAAATCCTCAAACCTGGAACCTTGATTCGCATCAAAGCGCCGCGACAAATGGGAAAAACATCGTTAATGGCGAGAATTTTGTATCAAGCTAGAGAACAAGGCTGTCGCACCGTTCCCTTAAGCTTTCAACATGCGGATAAAAGCGTGTTTACCAATCTCAATCAACTCTTACAGTGGTTATGTGCCAAAATTACCCGCAAGCTGCGTTTACCCCATCAAGTTGAGGCGTATTGGACGGATACATTTGGCAGTAAAGATAACTGCACCGCTTATTTTGAGGATTTTTTGTTATCCGAAACTGATGCACCTTTAGTATTAGGGTTGGATGAAGTGGATCGGGTGTTTCAACATCCAAAAATAACCGATGACTTTTTTGCCCTCTTACGCGCTTGGTATGAAGAAGCAGGCTATGGTGATAGCGACAGTGATTTGTGGGCAAAATTGCGTTTAGTAGTGGTTCATTCGACGGAAGTTTATATTCCATTGGATATCAATCAATCCCCGTTTAATGTGGGTTTACCGATTGAATTATCGGAATTTAGTCGAGAACAAGTCACGGATTTAGCCCAACGTCATGGACTCAATTGGCAAACTGATCAGGTTGAGCAGTTTATGACGATGGTAGGTGGACATCCTTATTTAGTCCGAGTGGCTCTTTATTATATTGCCAGAGGCGAGTTAACTTTAGAGGAATTGGTGGAGATGGCGCCGACAGAGGCGGGAATTTATGGGGATCACCTACGCCGACATTTATGGAATTTGCAACAGCACCCAGAATTAGCAACAGCATTTGCTCAGGTGCTAGTAGCGAAGGAAGCCGTTGAGTTAGAGTCAGTGTTGGCGTTTAAATTACACAGTATGGGGTTAGTACAGTTACGGGGAAATGCAACTGTACCCCGCTTTGAATTATATCGCCAGTATTTTCGCGATCGCCTACAAAAAGTATTTTAAATCCAACGCTATAAATCGCTTACAATTGGGATACACCTACATAGAACAGTTCTACTATTATATAGAGAGACGTTGAGGTGGGAAAATCGTGATGCCAGTGCCAGAAACGAACCAACAGACAGCAATACCTACACCCAACCTCTACGAAACCGATTTTTATGCTTGGACGCAGGAACAAGCGTCGTTACTCCGCCAACAGCAGTGGAGTCAGCTTGATTTGGGCAATCTGATTGAGGAGATTGAATCCTTGGGGAAACAGCAACGCCAAGAATTGCGAAATCGGTTGACGGTGCTGATTGGACATTTGTTGAAATGGGAGTACCAACCGCAACGCCGGAGTCGGAGTTGGCTGGCGACAATTCGCGTA
The DNA here is from genome assembly GCF_040226375.1 of Coleofasciculus sp. G2-EDA-02. Lineage (NCBI taxonomy): Bacteria > Bacillati > Cyanobacteriota > Cyanophyceae > Coleofasciculales > Coleofasciculaceae > Coleofasciculus > Coleofasciculus sp. G2-EDA-02. The sequence continues at coordinate 10,966 of NZ_JAVKEW010000100.1, forward strand.
CAGCGCCGTGATACGTTAGAGTTGCTCAAAGACAACCCAAGTCTAAAGCCTTACCTTGAGGATGCGCTTGTTTTAGCCTACGAGAACGGTAGAGATCTGGCAATGGGAGAAACCGACTTGCCAAACCAAACCTTTCCCCAGACGTGTCCCTACAGTTTAGCGGAAATTTTAGAGGATAATTTTTATCCGGGTGAACCGAGTGATTTGGTAAATGAATGGGAGGTAGAAAACGAATCCTAATTATAATTACTGTAGGTAATGATGATTTCTATGCCATGGCAATTATGGCGTGCAAAGACTCTTTGTGTAACAGCGATAACCTTAAAAAATTGAAACAAAAAGCATTAAATGTTGCTAAGGAAATTGTGAAGCTAATTTAGCAAGATTCGGCACGTTGACTTGTCTTATTTTAAACCGACTTCACTAATTTACAGCCGTTTACAAGAGTTGTGATCGCGTCAGATTGATACACCTCAAGTGGTGGAATATGTTGTACAGCTTTTCTGGGCGCAAGACGAGGCGCTCCTACAAGGTTACTAAACGAATATTAGAATGGATTGAAACTCTTATCCAGTCGTCTTTAGACGACTTGAGCTTTTAGCCTTGGGTTTAAACCCAAGGCGGTTTAATTCAAATCTCTAATCTGGTGTCTTCTACCTCCTCTTGCAATCCCCATGAGTAAAGCCCAACCCATCACCTCCCCCTACAAAGTTGGGGGTCATCTCCCACTCAACGCCCCTAGCTACGTGGTGCGACAGGCTGACACGGAACTTTATCAGGGGTTAAAGGCGGGGGAGTTTTGTTATGTTCTTAATTCTCGCCAGATGGGTAAAACCAGTTTGCGGGTGCGGGTGATGCATAAGCTGCAAGGGGAGGGTTTTGCTTGTGCGGCGATTGATTTGACTAAAATCGGTTCCCAGGATATCACGGCGGATCAGTGGTATGCAGGGATGATGAGACGGTTGGTGACGAGTTTTCCGGCGCTACGGGGGTTTAACTTAAGGGCGTGGTTGCGCGATCGCGAATATCTACCCCCTATCCAACGCTTGAGTGAGTTTATCGAACAAGTGCTGCTGGAGTCTATCCCCCAAAGGGTGGTAATTTTTATTGATGAAATTGATAGTATCCTCAGTTTAAACTTTCGCACCGATGATTTTTTTGCGGTGCTGCGGGCTTGTAATGAATATGATCGCCTCACATTTGCCCTGTTTGGTGTCGCCACTCCTTCAGATTTAATTCAAGATAAAAAACGTACCCCCTTTAACCTGGGTCATGGGATTGAATTGCATGGGTTTAAATTAGCTGAAGCTCAACCCTTAGCCGCTGGATTAGCTGATAAATACAGCCAAGCCCAAACGATTTTAGCGGCTATTTTAGAGTGGACGGGGGGACAACCCTTTCTCACTCAAAAACTCTGCCATTTAATTATCAATAGTGACTCATCCCCGACTCCCGGAAACGAAGAGGAATGGGTAGCGCAAATGGTTCAGCAGCGCATCCTGGAAAACTGGGAAGCCACCGATGAACCGCCCCATCTGAAAACCATCCGCGATCGCCTCTTCCGAATTGGACAGCGAAATCGGGGACTCTTGGGGCTTTATCAGCAAATTTTACAACAGGGGGAGCTTCACGCCTCAGATAGTTCTGAACAACGGGAATTGTGTTTATCTGGGGTGGCGATTAAGCAGGGGGGGAAACTGAGAGTCTGTAATCGCATTTATGCCGCCATTTTTAATGACAGTTGGGTAAACAAAGCCTTAGCGGATTTGCAGGCTAGCTTTGAGCAAATTGTTACCCAACAAGAGCAAAAACTCCTGTCTATGTTGAGTTTTATGGAGGGAAAGGATTTTGCTGATATTCTTCATGAAATTTTAGGCTCAGTTACCCTAAAAATGGGAGAAGCATTGAGCGTGGATCGGACGACGATTATCTTTATTGATGATCAGCAAAATCAGATATGGTCGATTATTGCCCGGAATGAAGGAAAAACTTTTCCTGATATTCAAATCCTCACCAATAAAGAAACAGAAGCCCGCCTGACTAACTTTAAGAAATTTAGTGAGATTCCCTTTAACTTTCGCCAAGAGAACCCCGACACCATTCCCGATAAACTCAATCAAACGAACGGCTATGGGATTTACAATGAATTAGTCTATCCCATCGCCAATCAACAGCATAATTTGATTGCTGTGATTCAACTGATCAATAAACTGAAACGGTTTAACAATCCCCAAGCGCCTCTATCGGAACGCATTGATCAACAGGGGTTTACTCTCACCGATCAAACTCAGTTAGATGAATATGCGCCAACTATTTTACGCATTTTAGAGCGATGCCAATACTGTTATAAATTAACCCAACGGTTACAAGCCGCTGAAGCCCTAACTGAAGCCACTCATTCCCTGTCTCATAGCAGTTTAAATTCCGAAGAAATCCTGGGACGAGTTATGGATGCGGCGAAGAAATTGATGAATGCCGATCGCAGTACCCTTTGGTTATTAGATGCAGATAAGCAGGAATTGTGGACAAAGATCCCCTTTGAAGATGGTTCGGTGAGGGAACTACGAGTCCAAATCGGTCAAGGGTTTGCGGGAAAAGTTGCCCAAACTCAGGAACCATTGAATATTGCCTTTGATTTGTACGATCATCCTGATTCAACCACAGCCCAAGAAACGGATCAAAAAACAGGCTATCGCACCTGTAGTTTACTCTGTATGCCTGTCTTTAGTCCCGATGGGGAGTTACTCGGTGTAACCCAGTTAGTCAATAAACGCAAACCGGGACAATTTCCCGATTATAACCCCGCCGATTGGCCCCAAGCACCGGAATGTTTTCAGGCAAGTTTTGACACCAATAGTCAAAAATATATGCAGATTTTCAACTCTCAGGCGGGGGTAGCGCTGCAAAATGCTCAGAAGTTTGAGCGGATTAAGCAAAAAGCCGAGAGTCAGCAGCAACATGTGGTCAGTCAAACCCTAGCGATGCTGAATGCGGTGATGGATAATCAGGGGTTTGATGATATTCTTGATGGTACGTTGCGTTCGATTACGTTAAAGACAGGGAAATCCTTATGTGCCGATCGCACAACTATCTTCTTACTCGACGAAGAAAAGAAAGAATTTTGGTCAATTGTTGCTGAAGATGAAGGGAGTGGTTCCCTGGAAATTCGCATGAGTGCAGATAAAGGAATTGTCGGGGAAGTGGCGCGGTTACAGCAAACGATTAACATTTCTTTTGACTTCTATGATGATCCGCGATCGCAGATGGCAAAGGAACAGGATAAAAGAACCGGATATCGTACTTATACCATGCTGGCTATTCCCCTTTTAAATGACCAAGGGGAGTTAGTCGCCGTTGTTCAGTTACTCAACAAATTAAAGCGGGTGGCTAATCCCACGGCGGCTTTATCTGAACGCATTGATAAACAGGGATTTACTCGGACAGATGAAGAACGATTTGCCGAAAATGCGCCCTTGATTCAAATGATTCTGGAAAGCTTCCGTTCCTATCATAAAACAGCCCGGGGACAACGAGTCGCCGCCGCACTTATGGCTGCATCCCGTTGTGTCCAAGGTTCTCTAGAGATGGAAGATATTTTACAACGGGTAATGACAGCAGCTAAACAATTATTAAATGCTGATCGCAGCACGTTATGGTTAGTTAACCGTTTAGCGGGAGAATTGTGGACAAAAATTCGTTTTGACGACGGTGAACTCCGAGAATTGCGTGTACCAATTGGACAAGGGTATGCGGGTCAAGTTGCGATGACGGGGGAACCTTTGAATATTCCCTTTGATTTGTATGATCATCTTAACTCAGAAACGGCAAAGAAAACCGATCAAAAGACAGGGTATCGCACCTGTAGTTTACTCTGTATGCCTGTTTTTAGTCCCGATGGGGATTTGCTGGGGGTGACGCAATTGGTGAATAAGCGTAAACCGGGCGAGTTTTGGGAATTTGAGAATAATGGGTTCTCCCAAGCCGCCCCGGAGTATTTCCAAATCAGTTTTGATGAAAGTGATCAAAAATATATGCAAATCTTCAATAATCAAGTTGGCGTTATTCTGCAAAATGCTGAACTTTTAGCCGCACTCAAGCGACAGGAAGAAAGTTTACGAGTTAAGCCCTGACACCCGCCCGAAGTTTAAACTCCGGGCTTATAGCTCAAATCCACGCTTAGTTGGAGAATTCTGTCCACAAATGACATAAACAACCTACCACCAAATCAAGCGTCGGGGTGGAAAGCCTGACTCCTCCCACGAGTCTCCAGCTTCGTTCAAAACAGCCTCCAGTTCAACCACGGTAAACTCATAACCATCAGTAGCCGCCATTTCTACAAACTCTTCCTTGGTTTTGAGTGCGTCGTACTTAGCTCGCAAGGTTTTATCTTTTCCGCCTGCTTCGAGTAAATTGATCACATTGTCTTGAGACATCTTGGCTGACCTCCATTAGAAACCTGGGTAATACCAATTCTGGATAAAGTTGCACTTGCTCTACCCTACCGCTTACGCCACCTACCCTGACTAAAGAAAGGTTTGCCTGGGTAAATACAGTAGATCAAAGTCCCCCTTTTTAAGGGGGATTTAGGGGGATCGACAATGTACCGCATAGCAGAGCAAACTGCTGTATTCAGTGCAATGTTCCAAGGAAATGGCATAAGATAGCTCATCTCATTGGTAGTATCTCAGCCTATCCGGTAGTTTTTTGTATTTAAGATATCTTTTTGGGATTATTTTTTCCTGAGAACTGTTGCAATTTATTACTATAAAATTAAAAATTTTACAATTAATGAACTAGAGACGCACTCATGCAAACAAGCTGCTCAAAAATTAACCTCACGACTCCTCAGGCTGAATCACTTCAAAGTCGGATTCATCCAGAGACACAATCAAAGGAACGTCCTTCGGATTAACTAAATTTTTTTCTAAACAGACTACCCAACGTCCTGACTCTTCACGACTTTGGATAATCCCCTGAATACCCGCAGCATATTCAGGGTGGATAACCCGAATTAAGGTTCCTACCTTGAGCATTAGCCAAATAGTATCTGGTTTCCCGTCCCTAAGCATGAGGGACGTTCTGTAATTTTAACTCTATTTTAACCTTTTCTTATACAGAAGAATACCTAGGGTGACAAGTATGCAGATCCCCGTTTTTGTCAAGGTTTCCGGACATAATAGTTAGCTATTATTCCATCAAGATTAGTCGCAGCGCATCTAAACAAACATACCAGGGAAAGGGGCGGTCTTTGAGATCTGCCCATTTTTCCTTGTAGACCTCAACTTGCAGGTGGTAGTGTTGGGAATGATCAGGAGGATGATGTAGTTTTATATATAACGTTGTCCGGTGTTGCGTCTCACTGGTCATAACCAGCCAACAGGGAAAGGTATTCTCTGCATCGGGATGGCTGGGGAAGGTGAGGTGGTGGGCGCGAATTCCCACAGATGTTAATGAATCAGGAATTGGTTCAACCACCTGAAGCGTACAGCCCCAATCTTGCGCCTCAATTTTTTGGGGTTCAATTTTCCGGGCGGTGGAAAAGTTTTTGCATTCAGTAACCTGTGCGACTTCAAAGCTAGGAGGACGCTCGAAAATATTCTCTTTGGCATCATTAGCAATAACTTTTCCTTGAGAAAGAATGAGCAAATTATGGCAGATTCGATAGGCTTCTTCTAGCTTATGAGTAACAAATAAAGTTACACCATCATAAGTAGAGAGGGTTTCAATCAGCAGTTTTTCAATCCGGCTGCGTAAATAAGTATCCAGGGCGGAAAGAGGTTCATCTAAGAGTAAGGCTTCTGGATGAATTGCCAAAGCCCTAGCTAAAGCAACTCGCTGCTGCTGTCCGCCAGAAATTTGCTCAGGGTAGCGGTTTTCTAATCCTTGCAACTGCATCATATCCATATATTTGGCAACGCGCTGTCTGCGTTCAGCCTGGGGCAAATCTTGCAGACCAAAGGCGATATTTTGGGTAATGGTTAAATGGGGAAATAGGGCATAGTTTTGAAACACAAAACCAATCCGGCGTTGGCGACTGGGAATATTAATTCCTCGTTGCGAATCAAATAAAACTCGTCCATTGAGAACAATCCGCCCCTGGTTTGGTGAGTCTAATCCGGCAATGCAGCGCAGTGTCATACTTTTGCCAGAACCGGATGTGCCTAAGAGTCCTAATGGCTGTCCATTGGCTTCTAATTGAGTTTCTAATGTAAACCCAGGTAAGTGCTTTTTCAGGTTGACAAAAAGTCCTTTATTACCATAAATAACGCCCTTTGCTAAGGGAGAATGGCGATAACTCTGAAGGTTTTTTGTGGCATAATTAAAGAATGAAATTACATTTGCCACACGATCTGTGGCGATGGATAACCAATGTGCGATCGCGTGCCACTTGGCGGAGTGCTGTGTTCCTGACCAGTAGTTGATTGCAGCAATTACCCCGAGTGCGATCGCCACCATCAGCAACACCCAGTTCAACGCCTCTCCCATCTTACCCGCTTCCGCCGCAAAGAAGATCGCGATCGGCATAGTTTGGGTTTTACCCGGAATACTACCGGCTAACATTAATGTGGCACCAAATTCTCCTAAAGCCCTGGCAAAGGCTAAAATCGTTCCCGAAACCACGCCAGGTAATGCCAAAGGTAAGAGAATCTGCCAAAAAATCCGCCATTCTGATGCCCCTAATGTCTGAGCGCAATAAATCAAATCCTTGTCAATTTGTTCAAAGGCACTCAGTACCGTTTTATACATTAAGGGAAACGCCACCACTGTCGCCGCGATAACCGTTGCTGACCAAGAAAATATTACCGTAATTCCTAATTGCTTTAACATTTGTCCCACGGGACTATTTCTGCCTAGTAGTAGCAGCAGGAGAAAACCGATAACAGTCGGCGGTAGCACCAAAGGAAGGGTAAACAAACCATCAATTAATCCTTTCGCTTTACCGCTATAGCTATACATCCATCGGGCGGCGGCAATTCCTAGTAAGAAGGCGAAGATTGTGGCGACAAATGCAGTTTTTAGAGAAATCCACAGCGGAGATAAATCTGAATAGGGCATTCTATTCGTCCAGTAATCGAATTATGGCGAGAAGGTTGTGGGATGGTTCGATTGATAATATCTCAGCTTTTTCTAGCGTTTTCTGTAGTTTAACTATCTTTTTATACCTTGGGTTCGTAGTAGGGAGCTTTAGTCTATAAACCAAACCTATAAACTCGCCTCGATTAAACGGTGAAATGGCAGGATGATTTTTTTAACGCTCCAGGTACGCAGAGGTAAGCGCAGAGGTACGCAGAGGGAGTTGGCGGTTGGGGAAGGACATTTACAACAGTAGGGGCGCAAGGCTTGCGTCCAAGGCATAGTATCTGATTCGATCAGGAAACTCTATATTTGAAACCGTTAATTGTCAGCCAAGCTGAAACCATAGTCCTTAAACACAGTTTTAGCAGGTTCAGTTGAGAGAAACTGCACAAATTCTTTCGCTGAATCTGGATTTTTACTCTCTTTTAAGACGGCAACTGGATAAATAATTGGTGCGTGAGAGGCGTCTGGTGCTGTGGCGACAACTTTGACATTATCTGATACTTTAGCATCCGTGGCATAGACTAAACCTGCCTCAACATTTCCGGTTTCTACATAAGAGAGAACTTGGCGCACATCTTTGGCGAAAACCAGTTTTGTTTGAAGGGGTGCATATAAGTTTAGTGAAGTGAGGACTTGCTTGCCATATTGTCCAGCGGGTACAGTTTCCGGGTCGCCAATTGCTACTTTTTTCACTTTATCGGTACTCAATTCTTTGAAATTAAAAATATCGGTTTTATCCTTTGGTGTAACTAGAACAATTGAATTTTCTAGCAAATCTTTGCGCGTATCCGTTAGCAGTAAGTCTTTCTCTTGCAAAGCTTTCATCTGTTTCGGCGCGGCGGAGAGAAAGACATCTACGGGCGCTCCCTGTTCGATTTGCTGTTGCAGAGAACCGGAAGAGCCAAAGTTATAGGTAATGGTAACGTTAGCTTGTTCTTGAGTATACAAGGGCGCGATCGCTTTCATGGCATCCTGGAGGCTAGCCGCTGCTGATACCGTGAGTTCTACAGATTCGGGTGACGTTGCGGAAGGGTTTGGAGGTGTCATTTGAGAACAACCCACGACGATTAAGAATGTCGCAACCATCCAAACCATTAAGGAAAAAACACGTCGTTTTTTCATTTTGCTTTTGACTTGTTTTTACTGTTAAACTTGGTTATTATGCAGCTTGGCTTCAAATATCCACCCGCTCAAAATAGACAAAAAAGCAGACATTATCAACTTTACAACCTTCTGCCTTCTTATGCTAACGGCTCAATTTCTACCTGGATATCAGCAGGCTGGGCATAATAGGGAGCGGTTAACACCAACCCATCTACGCCGGTTGCCGCATAATTGGCAATATTACCCTCATTAATCCCGCCCGCTGCCAAGGTAATCAGGGTTGGATTCATGGACTTAATCTGGGGAATTGCCTCCGCTAATGCCTCCACATTTACTTTGTCAAATTGAATCCCATCGATGCCTGAAGTGGCTAGGTTAAAAGCGGTAGCCATATCTTTAACTTCAACAATGACTTTCTTTTCCTTTACCTGGCGCTTGATTAAGGGTATCTGCTGAATTAGTTGGTCAATTGAACCCAAAAAGTTGAGATGCTGTTGGAAGATTAAAACAGTTTCCGAAACTCCCAATCGATGGGGATATGCTCCACCCGCTAAGATGGCTTTCACGGCGATGGGTTTGGTTGCTGGGATCACTTTGCGAGTGGTATAGAGCATCACATCTTGATTAGCCGCTTGTGCTATTTGCACCAAATTGTAGGTTTTGGTGGCTACTCCACAGGCATACTCGAGTAAATTCTGGGTAGGTTTCCAGGCGAGATGCAAGGCGGCGGCGTTTCCCGTAGCACTGAGAAAGGGGACTCCTGCGTCTGAGATTTGACCCGTTGCCAAGATTGCTGTCACGTCTGCCCCAGTTTGGCGTAAGATACTGGCGGCTTCCTCGGTGCAGGCTAGAACGGTTTTGGCGCGAGTGGTAAAGCGGATTGTCCCTGTGCGATCGCCAATTCCTAGCACCTGAGTGGTTAAATCAAAATAGGGAACGTCTTCTTGGATTAACTGCTGTAGTAACTGCTGTGAGATAAAAACCATTACTTATGCCGCATTTTTGCCTTCGGTAGTCTGTTTTGGCTATATCAGTTTTGCGAGGGTAAAAGTGAGTAAAATAATACAATTTGCTGTTTTTATAAAATTATTCAGCGAAATCAGCAAATTCAGTAATTTTTGGTATTATTAGCTGGTTAACCAATGACTAAATCAGGGATTGAACTATGGAAGTTAGCGCTCGCAATACCTTTAAAGGAACAGTAAAAAAGGTTATACCTGGAGCCGTTAACAGTGAGGTGACTATAGAAGTTGCTCCTGGGGTGGAAATGACGGCAATTATCACCAAGTCTTCTGCGGAACGGCTTGGTCTTGCCGAGGGTAAGGAAGCGTATGCTGTTGTTAAAGCGACAGATGTCATGGTGGCAACAGATTAAAGGGTGCGTGATTGAACATCAGGTTGTCCCAAATTCTCAGTTTTCACCAATTAGCAGCCGCCCTGAATCGTAGGGGCGCACAGACGTGCGCCCTGCTTGTAGTAAGGGCTTTAGCCCTTGATTTCGTTGGGTTTCCTTAGGTCAACCCAACCGACAACCTATTCCACAATTTGTGAAAGAATAATTAAACCTTAACCACAACCCAAGCCACTCCCGGTACATTCTCCAACTTTACCAGAGGCAACTTGCCGTTTACCCTTCAGCTTTGACAAATCACTTCCTTCATAAACCGCTTGCAATCCCGTCTCAATAAAACCGCTCATTTCCACGGGAAGCACACCGCACTTGGTCAAAATTTCTTTGGGGTTATCGCCAATACTACTCGCTAAAATCGCTCGACAATCTTTAAGCATATTAGCGACTTTTTGCCACCGTTCAAAACCACTTCCACGGTCAGGGGCAAGGCGTTCTTCCACTAAAGTAAACCCTTGATCCGTTTTCTGCCAAATCTGAAACTGCTCCGCTTGACCTAAATGCTGATTCACCAAAATTCCTTCAACGCTTGCCACAGCCACATAGGGGCGTTCTTTTTCTTCAATGGGAATAACTTTCTTAGAACAAGCAATTAAACAACCGTGGAATTCTTCTGACTGATCTGCACCCAAAAGTCCCACTGCATCTGCCCGACAGCGCGTGCAATGGCGCATTTGCGGTAAATATTCCTCGCATTCTTTGCGAATTTTCGCCATCATAATTGCATCGGGTTCAGTCAATCCCTCAAATGGCGTTTCTGCGGTGGGATACATCGCCATGGCATTAAATAAATCTGCCCCCAATTCTGCCATGGCTTTGGCGACTTCCACCACATGATGATCATTAATTCCCGGCATGACAATGCAGTTAATTTTCACCGTAATTCCTGCGGCTTTCAGTCCTTTAACGGCGGCTAATTGGCGTTCTAAGAGTAACGTAGCGCCTTTTAATCCCTGATACACTGACTTTTCATCCCGCACCCAACGGTAAACTTTGCGAGTAATATCAGGGTCGATCGCGTTGATGGTAACGGTAACGTGACTGACGCCAATTTCGGCAATTTCTTCGATATACTCGGATTTGAGATTCAAGCCATTGGTCGCCAAGCAGAGAATTAAGTCGGGAAACTTTTCCCGCAGTAGGCGCATTGTGCCTAAGGTTTCCTCTGGATTGGCAAAGGGATCACCTGGACCCGCAATTCCAGCAACACTAATTCTCGGTTCTTTCTCTAATACCTTTTCCATATAAAAAGCGGCTTGGGCGGGAGAAAGAATGGTACTGGTTACACCGGGTCTACTTTCGTTGACGCAATCATATTTGCGATTGCAATAATTGCATTGGATATTGCACTTAGGTGCCACAGGCAAATGAACTCTTCCGAACTGTCCTTTTACCTTGACATTAAAACAAGGGTGATTTTCCAAATTAACCGTAGCTGTCATAGTTTTATCTCCTGAAGTGATGAGTTGAATTTAGAGAAACACTCTCTAAACTAAGTCAGTAACAAATGGTTAAATCGTGACTCGTAAACGAATGACAAATGACAAAACTAGAGATAGCCATACCCCACAGGTGAATCGGTTTGCTTCTTCTCGATAATTGCATTCACAATCCGATCTAATAGGTTCTGAGTGCCGCGATAACCCAGATGTAGCATCCGCTGTCCGCCAAAGCGATCGTGAATGGGGAAGCCTACCCGGATCAGGGGAATTTGATGTTGTTTGGCTATTGAATATCCTTTACTGGTGCCAATCAACATATCGGGGTTTAGGCTTTCGATTTCTTCGGCAATTTCATAGAAATCAAATCCTTCTTTGATGATTGGCGGTTCGGTAACAATATCAGAAGTAACCGCGTGAATTGCTTCGGCAAAATGTCCACTATTTCCCCCTGAAGAACATAAGACTATCTTCATGCCAATTTCGGCTAAAAATGCCGTTAACCCGACACACAAATCCTCTTCCCCATAAACAACCACCCGCTTACCAAATAGATATTTATGGGAATCAACATAGGCATCAACTAACCGTCCCCGTTCTAGTTCATGTTTTCTCGGTGTAGCGCAACCAGAAACCTCTTCTAGGGCGTCAAAGAAGCGATCGCACTCTCGCAACCCAATTGGCATACCCAAGGCGTACAGGGGAACACCGCAGCGTTCAGCTAGCAGTTGACCCCCAGAATTACCGCTACGCTGCAACACTTGACCGAACTCAATCGTGGCGCTAGAATGTCCCATACTTTGAATTGCCGCAATTGGCGTTCCCCCTTCCGGAATCTTTTCATAGTCCATTTGCGCCGGTCCGTCTAAGGTTTCTGAGATATCCGGTAGGATAATTCCCGGATGATTAAAATCATCGAGAACTTCTTTTAAATAACGGATATCGGCTGGAGAGACTAATCCAGGTAAAAGATTGACCGTGGCTTCCCCCCCTTTCAAAGGGGGGGTTGGGGGGGATTCAATTGCTAATTGATCAATAACTGCCCTTACTGTGGCATGGAAGCCTTCCATGTGGGTGCCACTATAACTGGGAGTAGAGACATTCAACAAGGTTGGCAATTCCCTGTCGCCAAATTCTTCCTTAAATTCTTTCAAAAATCCTGTGACATCATCACCAATGGTTTCAGTCAAGCAAGTGGTGGCAATTCCCACAACTTTCGCGCCATATTTATCCATAACATTGAGGATACCTTTTTTCAGGTTAGGTCCTCCGCCATAAACGGCATGTTTTTCACTCAATGAAGATGAGGCGATATCAATGGGTTCGCGAAAGTGACTAATGATATAACGCCTCATGTAGGTGGCGCAGCCTTGTGATCCATGCAGGAATGGCACAGTTCCCTCAATACCTCGAAAGGCGATGCAAGCGCCGAGAGGTTTACAGAGTTTACAGGCGTTAGTGGTGGAAACGTAAGCTTCTGTTTTTTGTTTAATTTTGAGTTTCTTAGACATGGGTCAATCGGTGGCAGCGAATTAGGTAACGGATGAGAAAGAGGCGGAATATTGAAGCTACGAAGGGTTTTTACGCGGTACGAATTTCCAGACGGGAGACATGACGGTGCTATGTACTTCTTTGGCAAAATTAACCATTCCCACAAACCCTTCTAACGCTTCTTTTCGTTCGTGGTTATGGTCGCAAAACCCTAGCCCTAATTTATAGGCAATGGGTCGTTCTTTTACTCCACCGACAAAGATATCAACATCTTTTTCTTTTAAAAATGCTGATAGTTCTAAGGGGTTAGAATCATCAACAATAATTGTGCCTTCATCTGTGACTTCGTGGAGTTCTCGGTAGTCTTCGCTGGTTCCCGTTTGCGAACCAACCATAACCACATCCATGCCTAAAAGTCGGAAGGCTTTAACTAAGGAAAAAGCTTTGAACGCACCGCCAACATAAATCGCCGCTTTTTTACCTTGTAAGTCTTTGCGGTACTCTTGCAGTTTAGTATACAACAGCGTTAATTCTTCACGCACTAATTCTTGAGCGCGTTTGAGAATTTCTGGGTCATCCTCAAAGAATCGGGCAACTTTATACAAGGCTTCCGCCATGTCTTCTACGCCAAAATAAGATACTCGCAGAAAAGGAGTCCCATACTTCTCCTTCATCATCTTGGCTAAGTCCATCGTCGCCCCAGAACACTGAACCACGTTGAGTGCAGCGCCGTGCGATCGCGCAATATCTCCAACTCTACCATCCCCTGTGATGTTGGCAACAACCTGGATACCCATGCGTTCAAAATATTCACGGATAATCCAAATTTCTCCGGCTAAATTAAAATCGCCCAAAATATTAATACTGCGTGGAGAAATCCCTGTAGTATCCCCTGTACCGACTAAGCGGAACATAGCGGTACAAGCGGCATTGTATCCCGCCCGTTTGTTGCCCTTAAATCCTTCTGATTTAACCGGAATTACCGGGATATTTTTTTCTTGGCTAACTCGCTTACAAATCGCTTCTAAATCATCGCCAATAATGCCCACTATACAGGTAGAATAAACAAACGCTGCATTGGGGTGATGTCGGTCAATCAGTTCCGTTAACGCCTGATAAAGTTTTTTCTCACCACCAAAGATGACATCGCGTTCTTGTAAGTCAGTGGAAAAACTCAACCGATGCAATTCTGGACCCGATGAAAGCGCCCCGCGAATATCCCACGTATACGCCGCGCACCCGATAGGTCCATGAACTAAATGAACCGCATCAGCGATGGGGTATAAAACAACGCGAGAACCACAAAAGACGCAAGCCCGTTGGCTAACTGCACCAGCAAGGCTGTCTTTATTACATTCAAGGTCAAATGGTTGATTCCCCTTGCGGTGAATTTGCTTTTCACGTTCTTGGAAAATAACAGGTTCCATGTCGTCAGGCTCAAAAACGTTGTACAAAAATACTTTTAGAAAAAGTGAAAAAGGTGAGGTAAGCCCCGACACCCGCCAAGAACTCAAGTTCTGGGCTTATAGCTCAAGTCGTCTAAAGACGACTTGAATTCTTTCGTGTAGGGGCAACCCGCTTGTACAAATCAACAACTCCAGAAGCAGGGCGGGTTTAGTCACATCGAGGTGTCACCGAAAAGATAGTAGTAAAACCCGCCCCTACAGAGGATCGGGTCGCCCTTGACTATCTAAAATTTAACTAACAAAGAGGTAATCCTCTGCGGGTTTGCCTTCTTCTAAGGCGTCGAGGATTTCGTCAATTGCTTCTTCGTCAACATTGCCGTACCAGTAATTGTCTGGGTAAACCATCATCACAGGTCCGTTGTTGCACAGATTCATGCATCCAGTTGGGGAAACAAGAGCGTCTAAACCGCGATCGGTGATTTCTGATTCGAGATACTGGATTAAAGTAGTAGAATCCTTTTTCTGACAAACTCCTTTAGCGTCGCCATTAGCTCTAAAGCTGGAACAAACGAAGATATGGTGTTCAGGTTTCTGCATGATAAACCCCCTTAAAAAGGATAAAAAATTAAGGATGATTTTTGAGTTTTTAAGGAATAACTCAAACCTTTGCTTTAGGCGGGTTTAGTCTCATCAGGGTGACAACATAAGATAAGAGTTAAACCCGCCCCTACCTCTAGCGAACCAATTCAAACAGCTCATCGGGAGCATCCCGGTCTAGGCGTTCGAGTAAGGTGTTGCAAATATTAGAAAGCAGGTAGATACCGCCCCAGTAGCAGGCTGTGGGGAAATAACTGTGACCGACGCGATCTAGAATGGGGAAACCAAAGCGCACGATCGGAATATCTTCATCACGACCGATATACTTGCCGTATTCATTACCCAAAAGCAAATCGACGGGCTCATTTTTAATCAGTTGATGCAGGTAGAATAAGTCGGCATTGGCAGCGACAACAGCATCAGGCACCGTATCCTTGAGGATATCTTTGACCCGTTCTTCAAAGCGCTTACCGACAGGGCTACCGGTAATCACGTAAACCGGTAACATACCGCAGTCTACGAGAAACTCAGTCGCTGAAAGAACTTGGTCAGGGTCACCATATACTGCAACCCGCTTGCGATACAGGTACTGCTGCATATCCGTCATCACATCCACCAAACGTCCCCGGTCATCATTGAGCGACTCAGGTGGCGTAATATCACTGAATTCAATCAACGCTTGGACAAAGCGGTCAGTGGCGCGAAGACCGATGGGTAAGTCCAGGACACGAGACGGAACTTGGCACTTGTTTTGCAGTGCGGTGGCGGCAGCTTCAGAGGTAAAATTACCCAAGGCTAAGGTGGCGGTGCTATTCCCCGTGTCGATTAAATCGGGAATTTGCGTACCGCCTTTCGGGTACATCTGAAAATCGCCAGTTTTCGGCGTATCCACCACATCCGAGGTATCGGGGAAGACAATCGCTTCAATACCCATTTGGGTCAGCAACTGCTTAACCGCCCGCACATCAGAGGGTTCGACATAGCCAGGAATAATGTTGAGCTTGTTATTCGGCGTATCGGTTTTCGCAGATAAATAGGTCACCATCGCCTTGGTCATATTTGACCAGCCCGTGATATGAGAACCGACGTAGCTGGGAGTATTGGCGTGAATGACGTATTTTCCTTCTGGAACTGCCCCAGATTCACGGGCTTGGCGGATAAATGTGGGTAAATCATCGCCAATGGTTTCAGATAAGCAAGTGGTACTAACCGCCACCATATCCGGATTGTACACGGTAAAAATAGTGCTCAGGGCTTGCTTAAGGTTCGCACCACCGCCGAACACAGACGAACCCTCGGTAAAGGCGCTAGTTGCTGCCATGATGGGTTCTCTGTAGTGGCGTGTCAGGTGAGATTTGTGGAATGAGCAGCAGCCTTGGGAACCGTGGGAGTTCGGCAAGCAGCTGTGAATACCTAAGGCGGCGTACATTGCACCAATGGGCTGACAAGTCTTGGCAGGATTGATTCGTAGCGCTGTGCGTTCAACGATTTCTTTAGGGGTTGCTTCTAACATGATTCTGGTTCTCCTTTGTAGTGATTCGTAATTGGAGATTGGGGAATTGGAAATAGAGGATTAGGGATAGGGAATAGAGGATTAGGGATAGGGAATTGGGGATTAGGGATTAAGGTGGAGAATAATTCTCCTGCTCCCTCTGCTCCCCCGGCTCCCTCTGCTCCCCCGGCTCCCCCGGCTCCCCCGGCTCCCCCTGCTCCCTCTGCTCCCCCGGCTCCCCCTGCTCCCTTGCACCTCCGCTATTTCTGCCAGGGAGCTTTAACTAGCTTCCAAGTGGGGTTGTTAATCCGCATATCGATATCTTTGGCGAAATTAACTGCACCTTGGAATCCGGCAAACGGACCGCCGTAGTCGTAGTTGTGAAGTTGCTTACAAGGAACGCCAAACTTCTCAATTACATACTTGTCCTTAATCCCGGAACCGACGATATCGGGCTTGAGGCGCTTGATTAGAGTTTCTAGCTCATGATGGGAGATGTCATCAATCATCAATGTATCTTCACCCATCTCCGAAATCATCCCCTCGTACCGATTGAGGAACCCTTCTTCTTTAAGCTGCTCCACCCATGCCGGGTCAGCAGTTAGTTTGTAGCGTTCGGGGTCTTTTTCGACATGCAACTCTTCGATGTTGCGGGAGTCGGCGTCTACTTTTAACGGTAGGACTTGACGACCTTCGTAGTCATCCCGGTGGGCGAACTCATAGCCGGCGGCAATGGTTTTGATGCCCAAGTCAGCAAACAAATCTTGGTAGTGGTGAGCGCGAGAACCGCCTACAAACAGAATCGCACTCTTGCCTTGCAACCGTTCCCGAATCGGTGCAATTTCCGCTTCTGCGGCAGCCACCTCTTCGGTAATCACCTCTTCAATGCGCTGGGTGAGTGCCTCATCATTAAAGAATCGGGCAACCTTACGCAAGGACTTGGCAAAAGCTTGAACGCCGATGAAGCTGACCTTCGTCCAAGGAACCCCAAACTTGGTCTCCATCATCTCCGCCATGTAGTTAATTGAGCGGTGACACATGACTAAGTTAAACTTAGCTAAATGGGCTTTTGTTGCTGCATCGTAAGTGCCGTCACCACTGAATGTAGCAATGACTTTAATCCCACACTTCTCAAGCACCCGCTCAATTTCATAGGAATCGCCGCCGATGTTGTACTCACCCAAAAGGTTGACGGTGAAGCCTTCAATTTCTTCGTCTTCTGCTTCGCCTTCACCAACCCAATTTTTAAAGAAGCCATTGTTAGCGATGTGGTGACCCGCAGACTGGGAAACGCCTTTATATCCTTCGCAGTTAAAGGCGACAACCGAAATGCCGAGTTCTTCAGTCATCTCTTTGGCAACGGTTTGGATATCGTCACCAATTAACCCGACTGGACAGGTGGCTGTGATGGTAATTGCATTGGGCTTGAAGATGTCATAGCCTTCCTGAACTGCCTGACGCAGCTTTTTGACACCGCCGAAGACAATATCAGAGTCCTGCATGTCAGTGGTGACGCAGTAGCTCATGTAATTCTTGCCATCTTCACGAGTCCGATACTGGTTGCGTCGCGTCATCCAGGTGTAGTACGAACAGCCTACTGGTCCGTGAACAATGTGAAGCACATCACCAAACGGACCAACAACCACCCCTTTACATCCGGCAAAGGCACAGTGTCTGGTGTTGAGAATGCCCGGAACCGTCCGCACATTAGCCTGAATTTCCTGTCCTTCGATGGACGGGTCCCGCATAACGATATGCTTTGCCCGTTTTCTGGCAACTTTGGCTGGGTAGGGCGCCACCATCTCTTTGGTAACGTCTTTCGGGTCTACTGTATACGTAGCCTTTTCTAATTTCAAGGTATCTGAATCATGGGGAGTCATAATCGTTTTCTCCTGTCTTAATTGCTTTGCTGGAAGGGCGGATTCAATCAAGTTATCGATAAAACAAAGCCCCTACATCGGGAGTTCCCAGACGTGCCATGGCGTAGTTCCCAGACGTGCCATGGCACGTCTCTACATGGCTGGGAAACCTTAGCCCGTCATTTCATCAATTGCGACTAAACCTGTTTCTTGGGTTCTAACTCGGACGCTATCGTCAATGGGCAGAACAAAGATTTTTCCATCTCCTGGGTTACCGGTTTGATTCGCTTCAATCAGGGCGTCAACCACTTGCTGAACGTTGTCATCGGGAACAACCAGACTGAGCATCCGTTTGGGAATTAAACGGTGTCCTTTAGCCAGGAGGGGCAGCAAATCACTGCTATCTTGGGGATTTTCGTTAATTGCTTTTACTAACTGAAAGTCCACAGGCTGCCTGCCTCTACCGACCACTTTCACCGCTGTCACTGAAGGAAAACCAGCTTTACTTAATATTTCTTTCGTCTGGTTAATCTTGTTCATCCTGATGACAGCAAGAACTTCTTTCATAACCTTCTACACCGAGATTTAGTCTCGTGCCTCCTAACATAAACCGGGGAGTTCTCTTGTAGAAACCGTTATTAACGATTTCTACAAGAACAATGGATACAAAATGGGTCTCATCTTTAGCGCGTAGCCAGCGCAGGTTCTTTCTTACTCGAATCGGCTTTGCCGGAGCTGATGGTGTAGACTTCTTCCACAGGACTGACAAATATCTTGCCGTCTCCTGCTGCTCCTTCTGCTCCCGTGCGAGCGCTGCCTAGAATTGCCCGAATCACAAACTCTTTTTCGGCATCGGGAACCACCACCATCAACAGGACTTTAGGCAGTTCATCGTAAAGCACGTTGCCAATTTTTAGACCCCGTTGTTTGCCTCGACCAAAGACATCAACTTTAGTAACGGCTGGATAACCGACGTCTAAGAGCGCTTGCATTACTTCGTCACTCTTTTCCGGTCGAATAATCGCTCTCACCATTATCGTCATGGGATGTTACCTCCAAACAATTGCGATTGTATTTCAGGGGTGGAAGGTATGGAATGTTTTATAACCTTCCACCTACAACACACACTGCATCTTTAACCGTACAAGCCGAACTTAACAAGTAGTTTTTCCAACTCGTCATTCTTCATGGGTGTTGGGATGACGTGATTAGTATTCTCGTCAATCGCTTTAGCTAAGCTGCGATAATGACCGGCTTGCTCGCAATCGGGGTCATATTCAATCACCGTCTTGCGGTTAAGTTCTGCCCGTTGAACCATATTGTCGCGGGGCAAGAAATAAATCATCTGAGTGCCGAGGGATTCAGCCAATGCTTCGATAAGTTCAGCTTCCAGATCAACTTTACGGCTATTGCAAATCAAACCGCCTAAACGAACACCGCCAGATTCAGCGTATTTTTGAATGCCTCGGCAGATGTTATTGGCGGCATACATTGCCATCATTTCGCCGGAGGTAACGATGTAAATTTCTTGGGCTTTACCTTCCCGAATTGGCATGGCGAAACCGCCGCAAACTACGTCGCCTAATACGTCGTAGAAGGCATAGTCAAGACCTTCACTTTCGTCATAAGCGCCGAGTTGTTCGAGCATACTAATTGAGGTGATAATACCTCGACCCGCACAGCCTACGCCCGGTTCTGGACCACCGGATTCTACGCAGAGGGTTTTGCCATATCCTTCTTTACGGATTTCGTCGAGATCGACGTCGTCGCCTTCTTCGCGCAAGGTATCTAACACACTCTTTTGGTGCAAACCACCGAGCAACAAGCGAGTAGAGTCTGCTTTGGGGTCACAACCAACGATCATGATTTTGCGACCCAGTTCGACAAGTCCAGCCACTGTATTTTGTGTGGTTGTGGATTTACCGATTCCACCTTTACCGTAAATAGCAATCTTCCTCATTTCAGACCTCCATTAGGATCAATTATTTGATGTGTCGATTTTATTTCGACCGACAAAATTAACGTTTAATTGAAGTGAATTCGGCGAACATTTTTCTATGTAAATATCCGAAAGCTTCAAGTTAATCAGGAAAACATTGAACTTTTATCCTGGTAGCATTTTTTGTTTTCCTGATGATTTAATCATAGAAGCCAACTCAAGCGATAAAAGTGTGCTTTGCTACAAAAAACGAAGTTTATTGGTTTAGTTTTTATTCGGTATTTTTCCGTTTGTAACAAAGTCTATATCTTTCTATGTGAACGATAAATCAATTGTCTATAAGGAATTAATTTAAATCTTTATTTATTATTAAATAGTGACCATTGACACTGTTTTTAATTCAGGGTTATCAAGGGTAAATATTACTTATAGCAACCGCCATAGCGGTTAGGACACATCATTTGGTTCCAGACGTTGCAGGCAACGTCTCTACAACAGTTCGTTTGTCCTAATCGATGTGTCTACTGCTATATTTGTAGAGTCAATCTGACCTGTTATAGGTCAAAAAAAAACCTTGGCAATTTACCAAGGGTTATCACGGAGTTACGTTAAAACCTGTTCAATCAGAAACTGAAGTCAAAAATTCCACATTAAACAACGGCTTCAACAATAAGAGTAGGAGACACTCGTTCCTGAAGCCGCTTTTCGATCGCCATCTTGAGTGTAATCATCACACTGGGACAACCATCGCACGATCCTTTGAGAACCACCTTGACGCGATCGCCCTCTACGTCATACAACTCCACATCGCCGCCGTCATAGGCTAATGTTGGACGCACTTCCGCCTCAAGTACCTGCTGAATCAAGGTAATTTTTTGCAAGTTCGTGAGTGTGCTAGGGGTTTTAGATCCTCCCTCGCCCGCATTTCTAGGGGAAGTAGATGGAGTGGATGGAGTAGCAGCGACAACGGAGGGTTGAGGAATCGGAGATGACAAAGATACTGCTGTATTTAATTTCTGCTGTTCTTGAGTAACATCGATCACCAGATCATCGATATCTGCTAAACAAGACCCACACCCCCCACCGGCTTTAATATAGTTGGTAACTTCTTCGGCGGTGGTGAGGTAATTTTCCCGAATCAGTCGCTTAATCTTGGCGGAACTGACACCGAAGCAACTACAAACCAGGGGACTTTCGTCCTCTTCCTCCGGTCTAACCGGAACCCCTTTATAATTAGAAATCGCCGCTTCCAGGGCTTCTTGACCCATCACCGAACAGTGCATCTTCTCCTGAGGTAAGCCACCCAAATAGCTAGCAATCTGGCGATTCGTCAGTTGCAGAGCCTCATCAACCGTCATCCCCTTAATCAGATCAGTCAGCGCCGAGGAAGACGCGATCGCACTGGCACAGCCAAAGGTTTGAAAACGGGCTTCTAGGATGGTATCGGTTGTAGTATCAATCCTCAGATACAAGCGCAACGCATCGCCACAAACAATACTGCCAATCTCACCAACCGCGATCGTTTCTGTCGTACCACAATCTTGAGTCGCGATCGCGCCCATATTATGAGGATTATGAAACAAATCCATTACCTTGTCAGTGTAGTCCCACATGGCTTATTCTCCCGTTATTTGTCATTCGTCATTCGTCATTTGTCATTCGTCATTCGTCATTCGTCATTCGTCATTACGTCAAGTCGGGGCGGGTTTAGTTACATCTAGGTGTAACCGAAAAGATAGTAGTGAAACCCGCCCCGACAATTCCCCTGATGTAGAGACGTAGCATGCTACGTCTCTACAGCACCGTCATCACCCCTCTACCCTTCTGCTCCCTGGCTGTTTGCAGCCAACCCTGTTCTTCGTCCGCTTCATTCTTGAAGGGGGAAATCGTTCGCAAACGTTCTACAATTGGTGGCATCACTTCCAACACCCGATCAATTTCCGCCGAGGTGGTATATCGGGACAAACTAAAGCGAATCGAACCATGGAGAAGGGTATAAGGTAGTCCCATCGCCCGCAGTACATGAGACGGTTCTAATGATCCAGATGTGCAAGCAGAACCCGATGAGGCGCAGATACCGAAGCGATCCAGGGAAAGTAAAATCGCTTCGCCTTCAATGTACTTAAAACCGATATTCGTTGTATTCGGTAGCCGCATCGACGGATGACCATTAAGCTGACAATCGGAAATCCGACTCAGTAATCCTTGTTCCAAGCGATCGCGTAATTCCTTCACCTGGGTAACTTCTTCGCTGACGTGCTGGATTGCCAATTCCGCCGCTTTCCCCAGCCCAATAATTCCTGGAACATTGGGCGTACCTCCCCGACGCCCCCGTTCTTGGTGCCCCCCAATGAGTAGAGGACGGAAGCGCACGCCTTTGCGAACATAAAGTACCCCAATTCCTTTAGGGGCATGAAGTTTATGACCCGAAAGAACCAAAAAATCAACAGTGCTCTCGCTCATATTCAAGGGAACTTTACCCACCGCCTGCACCGCATCAACGTGGAACAAAATGCCCCGTTCTTTAACAATTTGCCCAATCCGTTCAATCGGGAAAATTGTCCCCGTTTCATTATTGGCGCACATCACCGAAACCAGAGCCGTGTCGTCGGTGAGAGAAGCTTTAAGTTCCTTGAGATCAATCAACCCTTTGCCATTAACGGGTAGGTAAGTCACCCGATATCCTTCTTTTTCCAGTCGTTTACAAAGACTGTAAACCGCTGGATGTTCCACCGCCGTGGTAACAATGTGCTTCTTTTCCGGTTGGGTGATCAAAGCAGCGCGAATCGCAGCATTGTCCCCTTCAGTACCGCAACTGGTAAAAATAATTTCTGTTGGTTGAGCGCCCAATAATGCCGCAACTTTTTCTCGTGCTTGCTCTAAGCTGCGGGATAATTGTCCACCAAACGTGTGCATGCTGGAGGGATTTCCATAATATTCACTCAGATAAGGCAGCATCTCCTCCAGCACAGCCTCATCTACACGGGTGGTGGCATTGTTATCTAAATAAATTACACTCATAGGTTTACCTATAAAACATCAGTCTCGCTTGATTGATCATGGCGGATTTAATAGGGGCGGGTTTGACTACTATCATTCAAGGTTGCACCCAGATATGAGTAAACCCGCCCCGACAAAGTTTTTGTCAAACATTATCCATAAAACCCACCCCTACACCATTTGATATTGCTCATAGAAGTCCAACACCACGTTTTCAATCACGTCATACGCCTCAACACATTCAATTCCCTTTGCCTGCAATTGTTCTTTGGGACAGTTACCAATCTTGGAAACCAAGACGGCTTGGCAATCACAAAGCGTTTGAATGATGTTGTCGAGTACCTCGGCTTCGCCATAACCGCCTTGGCAATATGGAGTCACCGGACGACGATCAATACAACGCGCTTGTTCGCAATCGACTTCGTAAATCTCGAATTCTTTAGCATGACCGAAGTGTTGATTAACCAAGCCACCCCCTTTACTAGCAACAGCGACGCGGATTTTAGTCCGATTGGCGGTAGAGGAGGTATGGCTCGTTCGAGTGGCTTGCAGGAATTCTTTAAACTGCTCCTTGCCAGTTTGTAGTTCCTGATGTCGTTTAAGGTCGTATTCTGATTTCATCTTCAGATTGTTGATTTTCATGAATTCCTTCCTCCTCCGGTGTCCGCCAATCGCCTTGTGGTCTTCAGGTGGTTGTCTAAGGAATTAGCGAATAAATGCACCCTTGAAACCCAACGCCAATACTTAAACAGTTAAGTATAAAGGAGTTTAGCGATCCTCCTTCATACTTTCCTTAATTCCGGCGACATTGGTTTTTATAGCAGTTCTGTCTAAAAATGATGCTTTGTTCGATTCGGATTAAGAGTTATTAGATTAATTAAGTATGAACTCATTACCCTAAAGTCTTAAGATAGGGGCATTTCAAATTTCTTTGGGGGTAGGGGTTCTAGTTTTTTGGGGATGGGGTGTAAGTATTTAAAGGGTGGGGCGCGAGTATTTTTTCACTCAAGCTCAAATCCAATTGCAGTGCCGGATTGAGCCGATTTTATTCGATTCTTCCTTTGAGTACAAAGCTGTACTCAAAACCCTTATCGGATTAATCTCCAGTTTGAGCTTAAATCGAACTTCTGTATCTAAATTAGCATTTTTTGGATAAGTCTGCATTTCTATCGATTTTTTTTAGAATTCCCCTGTTTTCTCATCACCTATCATCACTAATAGTAATGTTTTGAGTCCACAAATACTAGAACCTCGACCCAAAAATATTCGTATCCTGGACAAAAAATACGAGTACCCTTATCCCTACAGGACTTTGAAACGCAGATAAAATCAGAACCTAGAGCCTTGAGTACATGATTAATTACAGGATAAATCTAACCCGTGGCTGATTTTCAAGTTAGCCATCATGCATCTGGTATAAGCAAAAAAAGTATAGATAAACTCCTTTTCAGGGGGGAACGCAATGCTACAGTCCACCACAAATTGCCCAATGACGCGATCGCAGCTTGCCACCCCGGTTAAATCGACGTCATCATCTCCCGTATCCCACCCACTTTCTAGAGTCAGAACCCCGTTTCAGGTGATCAAGCAAGGCTGGCAAACCCTCTTAACCGACTTTCAGATTATCTTTGAACGAGATCCGGCTGCCCGGAATCGGTTAGAGGTATTGGTTTGCTATCCCGGCTTACAGGCGCTGATTAGCCATCGCCTCGCCCATTGGCTGCATCGTCAGAGAGTACCCTTCTTTCCCCGCTTTATGTCTCAACTGGCGCGATTGTTCACCGGAATCGAAATTCATCCAGGGGCGGTGATGGGTAAGGGCGTATTCATTGATCATGGCATGGGCGTGGTGATTGGTGAAACGGCGATTGTGGGTGATTATTGTTTAATTTACCAAGGCGCAACCCTGGGGGGAACAGGTAAAGAAACTGGCAAACGCCATCCCACATTAGGCAATAATGTGGTGGTGAGTGCAGGTGCAAAGGTATTGGGGAATATCCATATTGGCGATAATGTTCGCATTGGGGCGGGTTCAGTGGTGTTGCGAGATGTCCCCACAGATTGCACGGTGGTGGGAGTACCAGGGCGAATTGTGCGTCAGTCTGGCAAACGCATTGATCCGTTAGAACATGGGCAACTTCCCGATACACAAGCAGCAGCGCTTCAGGTTTTACGCGATCGCATCACCGAACTCGAACAGCAATTGGAATCCTTGAGTAGGGGTTTGGTAACCAAACCCCTAGGGCGTGGTGAGGATGTCAAATAAGCTATTCGGCACAGGGTATTTGACCGGAAAGGATAACTCCTGCAGCTACTGACTTAACCATGCGATCGCGCGTCGAATCCATTCCTCGGCGTTGGGGTTTTTCGCCAGCAGTGCATCCTGACTAATCGCATTCAGCGCCTGCGTAATTTCTGCGGTTTCATACCCTAGGGCTAATAGGGTCATTTCCACATCTTCTAAAATTGAGGGGGAAGGTCCCGTTGCACTGGCTGGGGTTTCCACACCCGCGAATTTTCGCCATTCAGATAACTTGGTTTTTAGTTCTAAGGCGATGCGTTCAGCGGTTTTGCTACCCACTCCAGGAGTTTTGGCTAAGGCGCGAGTATTCCCGGTGACAATCGCCTGAACCAGATTTTGCAGTCCCAGGGTATCGATAAGCGCGATCGCTAATTGTGCGCCAATACCACTCACACTCACCAACTGGCGAAATAAATCCCGTTCTGCGGCGGATGCGAAGCCATAGAGGATTTGTTGATCTTCCCGGATTTGCAGGTGAGTAAAGACTTGTACCACTTGTTCAGATCCGATCTGAACCTCTTGGGATAGCTGTCGAGTAATTTGCACCTCATACCCAATTTGGTTAACCTCTAAAATCAGAGTAACTCGATTCCCATTCCCTTTCTGAATCGTCGCGACTGTTCCTTTGAGATAACTAATCATTAATTATAAGTATCCAAATTTAGACTGACCGTTACATCAGTAGAGACGTAGCATGCTACGTCTCTACACTGTTGGCGATCTTCCCTGTTCCCTCTTCTCCTATCCCCAATTCTTAAGCCAGAAATCCAAAATGATGCAGACCTTCTAATATACCATCTGCATAATGTGCCTGAGCAAAATAGTGATAATCTTTTTTATTCTCCTCATACCATTGACGCAGTTCGGGTCTAGCATTTCCCACAATAATACCCCGTTCTTCCCCAGCACTAAATAGGGCGATATCATTGCCAGAGTCACCACAGACGACTGTTTTTGTCGCTTCCATGTCCCATTTTTGCCGCAGGAATTGTAAGGCTAGACCTTTATCCCCTTTTTTAGGCAGAATGTCTAAGTCTTGACCTCCACTATAGATTAGCTTGACATCTAACCCTTTTTCTTTTAAAGAGGATTCAAGACGGGGCAAAAGTTCTGAGGAAATTTCTTCACCTAGCACATAACTGACTTTAAACGGGCGCTGTTCGGTGTCAGGTTGAGGAACTAAGTCAGAATAATGGGCAGCTATAGCCACAACTGCGTCCCGATTCCACCCCTGTGACAGCATATCCGCCCATTCTTGATCAACGATTTCTTCCTGAGGATCGAAGCAAATTTCGGTGCCAACTGAGGTAATCAGCGCATCCGGTGACAATAGGAACTTTTCCCTCGTCAGTTTCCGGTAGAGGGCAGGCGATCGCCCCGTACTATACACGATTTTAGTTCCGTGTTCCTGGCGATGCTGATCTAAGTGCTGATTAAGTTCCTTGAGGGCAGCGTCATCGCCGATTAGGGTGTTATCTAAGTCGGTTACGAATAAAAATGCACTCATCGCAATCTCACTGATGATTAGAGTTTGCCTCTGCATTATTTCGCAAAAGCGCGGAATTAGCCAAGGGCTTTTGGATAAATAATCTTAAAAGTCGTTTATCATCCCAACGATTAGCGAGTTGATCAATACTGTTTAGACCTAACATTTCTGCCTCGGCTTGAACCGACTTCACCTCACGGCGTAGCTCATACACCAATTCGATATCTTTAGAGCCGGGTAGCTGGAGCAAACCTTATTCAATCCGATAGAGATGTTCCGTGGCATGTTCAACAAATTCTTGAACCCGTTGCTGTTGCTCTGATTGCATACGTCTTACCCTGCCCCAACTCGCACATTTTTTACTTGAGAAACGATGTATTAAGGAAACCGTAACATCAGGTATGGGCACCATCCTTGCGCCCAGAAAATCCGTAAAACTTCAACTCTAACGACTAGATTCTATAATAGAATGCTCCAATGCTCCAAGGCAGAGAGACGGCAAAAAGAAATTACTTGAGGAAATAACCAGCTATGCTACAGTGACAACAGATGCGCGTACCTACTGTTTCTATGTCCCTCTCCACCTCGGTTCCCATCATCTATCCCGAAAGTGACGGTCAACCCTTGGCAGACAATACTATCCAATTTCGCCTAATTGTCACGATTCAAGGTGGCATTGATGCGCTGTTTATTGACAATCCTAACGTCTTTGTTGCTGGAGATTTGTTCTGGTATCCAGTGGAAGGGGAACCTTGGATTAGACAAGCTCCGGATGTGATGGTGGTTATGGGACGCCCCAAGGGAGATAGGCGTTCCTATAAGCAATGGGAAGAAGAAAATATTCCTCCCCAAGTTGTCTTCGAGATTGTCTCTAAAAGCAATACCCGGCAAGAACTAGAAGGAGCCAAGCGGCGATTTTATGAACGCTATGGCGTAGAGGAATATTATCTCTTCAATCCGGCCAAAGGTATCCTCAAAGGGTGGCGACGGGACAGGGAAGTCGAGCTCTTACAACCCATTCCCCAGATGTTAGGCTGGGTAAGTCCCCGTCTGGGAATTCGATTTGAAGTTGTCGAAGGAGAATTACAGTTATACCGACCCGATGGTGAGCGATTTGTTACTTATTTAGAAAGTATTGAGTATAGAGAATTAGAACGACAACGCGCCGAACAAGAGCGTCAACGCGCCGAACAAGAGCAACAACGCGCCGAACAAGAGCGACAACGCGCCGAACAAGCAGAACAGGCGCAACGAGAGGCTATCCCGAAGCTGTTAGCAATGGGTTTGAGTGTGGAACAAATTGCTGAAGCATTATCGTTACCTGTTGACACTGTGCGTGTTGTGGCAAGGATTAAATAGAGATTGCTGAATTAGTGTTGTGGTGAGGGGAAGATGGGGAAGATGGGGAGACGCAGAACTGACTTTCATGGTATAGCAGTAGACACATCGATTAGGACAAACGAACTGTTGTAGAGACGCGCCATGGCGCGTCTCTACCAAATGATGCGTCCTAACCGCTATGGCGATTGCTATATTTGGTGCAACATGAGTGTGAATAGTGTAGGGGCAGGTTTCACCACTATCTTTTCGGTTGCAACCCGATTTAACTAAACCCGCCCCGACTGGGAGCATCCCATTTTGGAAAAAGCATTACCAAAAGTGACGACACGGCAAGGGTTTCAGCCCCCTTAAAACAGCTAACGTGTCAAATTGGGATGCTCCCCCCCGAATCAGGTTTTTAGACTGATGCAGCAAGCCCTAATAAAGGGCGCACGTCGGTGCGCCCCTACAATGTTAATCCATCTTGTTTAATTGACTATTTGTTAGTTTTATGAATCCTTGAGGCAAATTTGCTGGCATTTAATAAATGTTGAATTTTCCGTAAATATTGTACTTTAAAGTAGGTGGACACCATTAAACCGTCACCCCCTCTAATTCCTCATCACTCAACTCATACAACGCCTGCAACTTCTGTAACTTCTCATCACTCGGTTGCCAGAATCCTCGTCCATTTGCCTCCAACATCCGGGCGACAATATTCCGAAATGCTTCTGGATTTGCCTGTCTTAACCTCTCTGCCATCTCTATATCTAAGGCATAGGTATCTGCTGCTTGATCATACACCCAATCATCTGTAAAATCTGCGGTTCCACCCCAACCAATTAATGCCGTCATCCGTTGAGAGATTTCATAAGCACCACCTGAACCCTGACTTGCCATCGCTTCTGCCCATTTAGGATTCAGTAACTTAGTGCGATATTCTAACCGCAGTAAGTCATCTAATTTGCGCGGGGTTGTATCTTTAGAAAAGCTTTCCACAAAACTGGCACTCACTTTCTTCCCCCGTTGTTTCTCAGCCGCTTTTTTCAATCCCCCAGTATTGGCATAATATTCCTGAATATCGGTTAAACCGTATTCCACCGAGTCAATTTCCTGAACCACCTGGCTCGTTGTTTTTAATAGCTGAGTTAGAACTTCCGGACGCGCTTGTCCTTTATCTTGACGCCCATAACTAAACGAATTGCGACTTTCCCAGGTTTTGCCTAATTCCTCTCCCGATTCCCAGTTTCCATCTGTTACTTGGTCATTAACTAAGGAACCAAAATCGCCAGCGGGGTTAGAAAATAATCGGGCAGAATTATTCTGGATTCCTTGCGCTTGTAAGGCTAAAGCATGTTTGCGGATAAAATTCTGGTCTTCCGGTTCCTCAGCCGCCGCCGCCCGTTTAAATAAATCATCCAGTAATTCAATAATATTCACAAAACTATCCCGGAAAATTCCCGATAGATTTGCCAATACATCAATCCGGGGATGTCCCACGTCTGCTAAGGGTTTTAACTCATAGCGAACAATTCGTCCTGTTCCTTCTTTAATCGGTTCTGCGCCCACTAATTCGAGTAGAATTCCCAAGGATTCACCTTTGGTTTTAATCGCATCTAATCCCCATAACATAACCGCCACAGTTTCCGGATAGTCTCCCTGTTCTTGGAGGTGTTGGGCGATAATTTTTTGGGCAATTTCTCGTCCTCGCTGATATGCCCCTGGTGAGGGCATCCGATAGGGGTCTAAGGCATGAATATTTCGTCCTGTAGGTAATACGCCTACACCATCTCGTAATAAATCGCCGCCCGGTGCTGGGGGAATGTATTCTCCATTTAATCCCCGTAACAGGTTGGTCAGTTCATCGGTGTTTTGCAGTAATAAATGGGCAATAGATTCTATTTCAGTAGCAAGGGATTCTGATTCGCCTTTTTTACCCTTAACCAGAGATGTCGTCGATAATGAAGTCGTTTTATCATCTCCTATTTTATCCATTACCTCCTTAATTAAATCCGCTGCGCCATTATCGCCAAAATAAGCATTTAAATAGCCAGCCAACGCTTCTGAGTTCGGGGGTTCTCCCAAGGTATGTAATCCGGATGAAAATAGGCGTTGTTCTACTACTTGTAAGTATTCATACAACTTAACCAGATAATGATTAAATGCATCAGCACTGAATAGGCGCACATTATCCGGTGTGAAAGGAATGCCTAATTTTTTTGCCTCCTCAAAGGGACAATCGGCGTCTAAGCCACTGTCCACAATTTTTTGGCAAATGTCAGGTTTCAGGGCATAATTCTTTTCCGAGTCTTCCCGATACTCAGCAATTAAATCTCGCAACGCGAGTAATTCTTTATACAATCCCGCTCGACCATAGGGGGGTACATTATGGGAAATCAGGACACCATATCCGCGCCGTTTTGCCAAAATGGATTCCGAGGGATTATTGGCAGCATAAATATAGAGATTGGGGATATCGCCGAGCAAAATATCTGACCAGGAATACCCCGTATTGCCTAAGGGAGAACCCGGTAACCATTCCACGGTGCCATGCATGCCAAAGTGAACCACTGCATGAGGTTTAAACTCATGTTGTAGCCATTTATAGAAGGCGGCATATTGAGGATGAGGGGTCATATCCCGTTCAAACATTAACCGCATCGGGTCACCTGAAATACCTAACGGAGGTTGTACGCCTATCCAAATATTTCCTAATTGAATTCCGCCAATTTGGAAGTCATCCCCGTAAGTTTTAATTCCGGTTCCGGTGAGGGATTTCCACTGTTTTTCGATGCGAGTGGTGAAGAGGTAGCCGAGCCATTTTTCTAGGGTTTTAACGTTGACTGAGTTTGGCGTTAAATCATCATGGCTAATCGCTTCATCGGCTTCTTTAACCAGACGGATAAGTTCTTCGCCATCCTCCGGTAACTCGCCAACAGTATAGCCTTGCTGCTTGAGAGCGTGGAGGACTTTCAGGAGCGATCGCGGTACATTGAGTAAAGCTGCTGTTCCTGTCGCCCCATATCCGGGCGGGAAACCATAGAGAATGATGGCAATTTTCCGTTCTGAGGCGGGTGTCTTTCTCAGTTCAATCCAACGCTTCAGACGCCCAGTCAGGCGTTTGACTCGTTCGGGAATCAGATAAATATCCTCTCCCACCAATCCCCCCAAGGGAACCGTATCAATTGCCCCATCTAATTCGGGTAATGCATAGAGTACCACCGATTGCAAGCCGCCAATTCCTTGTCGCGTCCAAGAGTGAATATCCTGAATCAGTAAAGGTGCGGCGACAATATAGGGAACATTTTTCGCCGTGAGGATGCGTTTTGCCACCTCAACTTGACGCCCCGCTTCCATAGAACCGGCGGGTCCTCCGACTAATGGAAAGCCAATTGTAGAGACAATTGCGTCAATTTCAACAGCATCTTTTGATAAGGACGGCGTGTCAATTGTACCCCCTTGTCGTCGGGCAGTTTCATCCGCAGAAGTCAGCCAATCTCGCACCGCCACATGTCCTTCCACACCATTAATAAAGATAGGAACAGGGATTAATCCAGCGTTCTCAAACTGGCGAATCAATTGAGGAATATACGGTTGTTTAGAGACAACGTGCTTGCGGTAGAGGAGAATACCGACAAGGGGAAGAGATCCCCCCCAGCCCCCAGGGGAAATCGAAGCGAAGCATCCGCTGGTTTCCCCCGTTTTAAGGGGGACGGAAGGGGGATCTATAAGGGGGGTGCTAGAGGGAGATGGGGAGGAAGCATTATTTTTATTTTGCCGATACCACTCCAGATACTGCCGTGGCGAGGTAAAGTACCCGTCATAGTCGGGATGCAATAATCCCATGTTTGGGGTTTCGACTGGGGGTGGAATGTCTCCAACTTGTAATCCCAAATATTTTTCAGCGAGTACCCAAAACATTGAAGCGACGTTTTCGGAACCGCCAGCATTCCAATACCCGTAGATAATCAGCCAGTTGCGTAAATCTTGAACTTTTTTCGCCGGAATATATTTCAGCAGCTTGGGACCTGTCTTCAAAAAGCTAATATAACCCGCGAGTTTATCTTCTTCTCGTCCATTGCTAAATTTATCCAGAATAAACTTAATCGGCTTGGGCATTCCTTTGGGCTTATCACCAATTTTAAACGCCCCTAGCTGAGTCAAACTCATTAATTCTAGGGCGGATTCAAAGACAAGGCGGATGGGGATATGTTGAGTTCTCTCCCGCAGCCAGATAACTTGGTCATAATCAAAAAGCAGACTCGCGAAGAAGACATCAGCATCCTGGAGGGCGGCGGTGACGATATCCGGTTCTGTGGTCAAGGATTGGTCGCTAAATACGCGAATATCTAAGTCTGGACAGCGTTTAGTCGCCCAATCAGCCGCTTGGCGATACAAGTCGGCGTTGAATGATTCAAACCCAGCAATTAAGACAATGCGTTTCATAGTCCCCAGCCCGAAAAGTTTCTGTATACTTCAATCTTACTGTTGCATCTAGGTGGTTTCATGTTAAAGGACTCATAACAAGACAGGCTTATGGTAAATAGGAGTATAGTTTGGCACGATATGAACACAGGGTTCAGTAAGCCTCAGGGTAAGCGCTAGCCGAACTTGACCACTGGTATTGCGAACCGAACGATGCATGAGTTGATTGGTAAATAAAACAAATTCTCCAGGACGCAAAACCACAGGAACGGCTTGCTGTTCTAAGTCTTCTGTCAAATCAAACAAGCAATTGCCACTAAAAGGGTCTTTCATTTTCACAGAGACATCCGGAGTGAGTTGAGAATTAGGGATGTACTCAAACCCATTCCATTCATTAACTTCTGTTAGCGCAATGTAGACATTGATAGTTTTGCCTTCCCCTTGAAGCAAATTAGGATAGGAATCTTGATGCCAAAAAGGAATCAGTTGTTGAGAGGGATAATTAACCCAAATTTCAGAACGCCACAACACCAAATCTTCACCCAAATACTCTTTTAACTTCTGTTGTAAATTTTTATCCTGACAGATAGACCAAACAGCATCCGAATCAAGATGTCTTTCCATGTAAAATTCTTTCTTTCGGACTTGGTTTAAAAGTAAAAAAATAGCTCCAAATTTGCCTGTAAATAAAAAGCGTATAAGATGATAAAAAAAATGTTTCGGTGCTTTAGGCAACACAGTTTCAAAAACACTCTGGGTAATAGAAGCAACTTTAGTGGGACTTAAGGCAAGAGAATAGGGTCTCAAAATTCCAGCAGCATTATCATGTTCTGGGGTTGTTGTCGGATTGTATCGGTTATACCCTGTCCACAAGCAACTCTGTTCCCATAACTGTTGAGCTAGTTCAGTATTTTTTGCCAGATCAGGAAGTTCGATTTCGTTCTGTTTGTAGTCAAAAAACTTACCCTTCACATCTGCAAAAGCAGAAGAATTTGCCAAACTAAGCAAACCCGAAGCACTTTCCTGAGGTGAAATACCTATACCTAAATACTTGCTTAAGCGATGCGGTAATGTTATATTAGATTGCACAAATCCAGGATGAATCGCATTAACAGTTACGTTGGTATTCTCTAAGCGTCGCTCCAATTCTTTAGTCAGTACCAATAAGCACAGTTTAGATAGGGAGTACAGTTCCAGGAAATTTAATGGCGTCTTCCTGACAAAGCGCTCCCATTTGATAGAAGTGGGGCGTAATGCCAAGTCAGAGGAAACCATGATAATTCGACTGGGCGCTGAATGTTGAATGGTTTCCAGCAGCAAATTTGTCAGTAGAAAGTGTCCGAGATAGTTAATCCCAAAAATGAGTTCAAACCCTTCTTTAGTTGTGCCTCTGGCGTTGAATACACCCGCATTATTCACTAATATATGAAGTGGCAGATGCCGTTCCTGAAAAAGTTTCGCAAATGTGCGAACCGAATCGAGGGAGGCTAAATCGAGTGGTAGAAACTCAACATTTAGATTTCCGGTAGAGGAGCGAATATAATTGACAGCTTTCTCGGCTTTGCTTGCACAGCGACAAGCGATAAATACATGATGACCGACTTGGGCGAAACCAACAGCACTCATCAAGCCTACACCTGAGTTCCCACCGGTGACAATGCAGACCTTTTGCTTCTTAGACGGATTCATAATTTCTCATTTTCTATTGATATTAGCGAAATCTTTGTATAGAGGTTGGACAAGTTGAGTTCCTATGTAAGTTTAGATCAAAAATCTCCAAAGCATTGAGACGGAACCCCACCCTAACCCTCCCCTTGAGAAGGGGAGGGAACCGGGAACTCGAAGGGCTAAAATCGTGGCTAAACAAACAAAGTCCGCCTAGGCGGACTCAGGAAAAATTAGGGGATTATTCACCATTTACAGAAGTTTGACATTCAAGAAATTAAACTCCTCAACGGACTCTTTTCCATCGGTTTCTGTGCGAATAATGCGTTTGGTTAGGATAAAATAGTCGCCAACCTTTTCGTAATTATCTTCAAACACACTTTTACCGCCCTTTTGTTCACCGGTTTTGGGGTCATGGTAGACGGAATCATAACGGTGAGAAAGATAACCTTCACCTGTGTTGTGGGAACTAAAGGTGTTAATCGTGACGACAACGCCGTGAATATGACGGTGAACGTGGGTTACTTCATTATCACGGATTTTATAGCGATCGCCTTCTGCTTTACCACCCATTAACAGTTCCACAGCACCCGTCTCATCGGTATCCCCGAAGGAGAAGGTGTTCTTCCCGTGGGTGTCTTCAAAGGAACGGCGAACCCGGTGAATCGCGGTTTCCCAGAGTTGAGAGTGAAGCGCTTGCTTGGCTTGTTCGTCTTCAACATCGAAGACTTCTGCTTTCATATCTGGGTTAACCCGAACCTTACCTGTAACAACCTGATCATCCTGTTTAAATGTCACATCTGCGGTATAACCGGGGAAGTTGTTATCCCAGGTGTAGCGGTTTTCATACGCCGCCCGAAAAAAATCACGAGCTGATGTTTGAACTCCAACCATCTGCCTCTCCTATCATTTTAGTTGCTGTAAACTAGCATAGTCGGGACTATCTAGGCTGTATAGACCCCAAGTGGGTACTGTCTGCGTCAACTACGCCACTGGGGAGCAGGGGAAAATAGTGAGTGGTGCAAGATGTGAGTTAAACGGCAAAGATTTTAACATCAACCCCGTTTATTGACTTACAACTTCTAATTTATAGGTGAGACAATTTTTAACGTTTTAACCACAGGAATTATAGCTTCAGTTGTCAGGATAAATTGCTTTCTAATAAAAGGAGAAGTCATCGCGGACAGAAGACCCCCGTAATCCAGGTGAAAATTCACTTCATCTCCAACTTGTAAGTTGTGGTTCTTGCCGTCGAGAATAATATGATCACTGCTAGCTCCTAGTATTTCTAGCTTTTTCTTCGATTTCAAGCTAGATACCAGAACGTCCTGCCTTCCCAAAGCAATAATCACTCTCTGGCTAATTCCTCGATCTGAGAAACTAGGAACGTTTCCAAAAGCATCTTGACAGATCTCGCCAAATGGTATGGAGGGCTTTGTCTTGGACTCAATAACTTCGGCAACGAGTTTGAATGCCTCTGTGTGTAAACCTGGAATCGCTTTTCTGTTCACAGTTTCGCACCCTAAAAAGATGGATTCACCCAAGCGAAGATTGTTGATATTGCCGATATATTGAGCAGATTTATACCATTCATAATTAGCCGAATTACCGCCAGATATTATTTTCAAATTAATCTCAAATTCTTTTTTGATGCCATCAACCAGCTCAGACAATTTATGCATATTTTTATTGTCTGGCTTTACTCCACCATAACAAGCCAAATTGCAGCCAATACCAACAATTTTTATATGGGATAGAGAAAGAGTTGTTCTGATAAATTGAGAAAGATCACCAGGAAGTACCCCTTCTCGCAGATCTCCCAACTCTACCATCACAATTATTTGATGATTTCTATTATGTACTTTTGCATAATAGGAAAGTTGCTTAATCGTCTCTATTTCAGTGTTTAGACTAATGTCTACACTTGTAACCACAGCTTCAGCCTGACTTAAAGGAGTGCGTAGAAGCACAAACTGAGTGGATATCCCAGCATTTTTCATTTTTTGAATGTTTTCAATGCGAGAGTCAGCAATAAATCTGACTCCACCTTGAATCATTGCCTCGACAATAGAAGGTTCTCCTAGCACTGCTTTGGAAACTCCCATCAATGAAATCCCTCTTTGCCCATAAAGTTCACATAGCATTCGGGCATTGTCCCGTATTTGAGATAGAGAAATTTCTATCCTTGGCATAAACAATTTCATTGATTATTTCCAGACGATTACGTCTACCTCATTCCCAATACAGGCATTTTTTCTAAAGTCTTCCGCTTGATGATTTGATTCAGGTTGGGAAAATGATCATGGAAGGCTTGAATGATTTTTTGGCATCCATGATTCAAGACATCCATTGTCGGCAATTGAAACTGCCTCTCATAATCCTCTATGATTGTCAAAATCTCTTCATCTGCTAGGTTTTCATGGCTTAATGTAATCGCCATAACTTTAGCTTGAGAAATCGCTTCAATCAGTTTAATTTCGCTCTCAACAGTTGGCATGGGCAAATGAGGAAAATCGCACCGAAATTTCCTAGCTGGTGGATGTTGGAGGATAATACCATCGGGCATACTTCCTTTCAAGATGCCGAGAGAACCCATAAAAGCGGGATGACTAACGGCACTCTGTCCCTCAACTAAAATGATGTCGGGACGTTCGTTGTCAAAGGCTTGAATAATAGAGTTTTCTATTTCACCAATCACAAATTGGGAAATCAGAGCATCAATCGATATGCCATACATTGCTCCCTGCATCAAACCAGTTTGACCCGTCGCTACCAATACTGATTTTATGCCGAGAGTCTTGAGGGACTTGTTGAGTTCTATTGCGGTTGTCATTTTGCCGCAAGCACAATCTGTACCTAATATGGCGATTACAGGAACATTAATTTTAGAGAGTTGACCCGTAAAGACGTGCAAATCTTGTAATTGTGGAGGTTTTCTGATATCTTTAATTTGGATATTATTTTGGGCAGCTATCTGGGTAAACTCTTGATCTTCAGAGAAAAACTGATGAAGACCGTTAATGATATCCATTCCTTTTTCCATGGCTTCTAAGATAAGAAACCGTTCTGCCTGGGATATAAAGGCATCTAAAGGAGCTTTGCCATAAATGTAACAGTTGGGAACCTCTGAAAGGTTAATTAATGCTTCATTTAAATTAGCAAAAATGGGTATACCATTCTTTTCTTGCCCTAATTCTTCCCCTGCGTCTTTACCCGCTCGTGAACTATCAATCACCCCAACAATTGTATACAGTTCAGAGTGTCGAACCAACCCAGCGGCAGTTTTTCCGTCTGCTAAACTAAATTGATTTTCGCAGTAAATTAAAGCCGTTTCTTTTTTGATTGTCATTTCAATTAGTTTCTTTCATTTTTTTCCCACTCATCAGGATACTTTTTGGTAATTGCCAAGCCTCTCGATAATTTATAATTTAATCTACATACTTGCAATCCTTTCCTGGTAAGCTTCCTGTTAAATCGTCTTGGATAAACTTCTGTTTAAGCTAGCCATTTCAACCACAGCCTCTCGGTGAAACTGAATCACACAAGAGGCTGATTCCCGATAATGGATACGGGTACAGGTAGATACTTTTAGTGTGATCGTGTTGGGGGTCGAATCGAGTAACCGTTGCACCGTGCAGGGTTGAATTTTATTCTTGCAGTAGGCAATGATGCGATCGCCAACTTTAATATCGAGTGCTTGAATGTTCATTAATACTCCTCCTTTGGGTCAATGAATTGGCTGTGTCAGTCGTATCCAGCACGAAAAAAGGTTTATCGGTACGACTCAACCGAGATACCATTAATTGTCTTGGAGGTGTCATGATTGGCTACGGCTTTTATCGTTCAAAGCCCGTCAGATCATCAAGAGTAGATTTATTGCTCCTAGCTACTCTACTGTTGTAGTACCTCTTCAGAGTAGCATATAAAAATGGTAAATTATATCAAAGTCAAAATTTTATCGTCAAGATAATGTCGCTATACTGTAATTACTGTTCACCCCGATAAAAAAATGGGCTCTCCTAAGCGTTCAGGTTAAACCATGGTGACTTATTTAATAATTCGTTCAAAATGATAGATTATGACCGTGCCAAGTACAATGAACCGTTCTCTGCACAGTTTCTTCCAAGCGATCGCAGATGCTCGTGATGAGCAGGAACTTCGCCTGCACATTATGGACGAATTAGGGGAGTATTTTCAGGCGCAGTATTGGGGGCTGTGTCTGCTCAACGAAGACTCTCACGCGGCTGAGGTGCAAATACAAGGGGGAGCGGATACGGAGGGGTTTGTCACCGATTACAATAAGTTGGCGCGAAAGGTCGATCCGGTGTTACGCTATGTCATCGAACACCATGCTCCTGCCCATGAACAACTGATATTCTCTCCAGAGGTTTGGAAACAATCTGAACTGTACCAGAATTGTTATGCTCGCTACGATCACGAGCATGTGATGATGGGTCCGGTTGTTAGTGGGGGGCGTTTGATGGGTGGGGTGTATTTTGCCCGCGCGAGTGATGCGCCTGCGTTTGATTATAAAGACTTGGCTGATTTAACCGGATTATGTCTACATTTATCCTCACGTCTGGCTACCTTGCGATCGCAACCCAAAAAACCCCCCTCTCTCGTCGCTAATCGCCTTACCCCACGGGAACGGGAAATTGCTGATTTAGTTGCTAAGGGGTTGACAAATGCAGAAATTGGTGCTGAACTTTGGATTACCCGAAATTCAGTAAAACAGGCGCTGAAACGCATGTTCCGTAAGCTGAATGTATCGGCGCGTGCGGAGTTAGTGGCGCGATTGCAAGATACTGTGTAGAGACATTACATGCAACGTCTCTACTATCGGGTAATAAAAAGGTTCAATAATGTCATACAACCCTAGATATTGCCAGAAGGAAATCAGTTGACAGGAAAATTCCAATGTAGGCCCCTACACTATCATGGTGCGATCGCGGCGGTTATCAATGGAGTCAACCGGATTCGGTATCACTGGCTTGGAGGAGATGGGGTATCCTGAACGGTTTGCTAAACTAAGGTTAACAAATAGACAGCAACAGATGGTTACGGGTGTAGGGATTACTGATACTATAAAAAGCTTAAATGATCTGCGGGTGCGCTGTAATTTGCGACAGGCGGATGATGAGCGCTTTTTCAGTGAGTGGGTTGATAATTTACCCGAACTCGACGAACGAGAACAGGCGGGTGTTGCTCGGATTAAGCAACGCTATGATTATCATCGCGGCGATGGTTTGTTATTGGAAGGTACGATTAATCTGGTGGTGGTTTCGCCACTATTGGAACTTGCCGGCTTTCTTGATCCACCTTTCCGCATTCGTTCGCCTTATGGGGTTGGGTTAGAACTTGATGATCCTGAAGAAACGATTCGTGGTTTTATTGATACGTTGGTTGTACAAGAGCAACTTTGGATTTTGGTGATTGAGTCGAAGCGAACCAGTATTCCGGTTCCGGCGGCTTTACCGCAGTTATTGGCTTATATGTTAGCGAGTCCGCAGGGGGGGAGTTCAGCGTTTGGTATGGCGACAAATGGGGATGAGTTTGTGTTTTTAAAGCTAAGTCAAGGAGATAGTCCAGAGTATGATGTATCGCGGACTTTTTCGCTGTTTCCTAGGCGACATGAGTTAGGCGAGGTTCTACGGATTTTGAAACGGTTGGGACAAGCGGTAGTAGTGGCGTGACCCTCC
The DNA here is from genome assembly GCF_040226375.1 of Coleofasciculus sp. G2-EDA-02. Lineage (NCBI taxonomy): Bacteria > Bacillati > Cyanobacteriota > Cyanophyceae > Coleofasciculales > Coleofasciculaceae > Coleofasciculus > Coleofasciculus sp. G2-EDA-02. The sequence goes on from NZ_JAVKEW010000100.1 coordinate 50,678, forward strand.
TAAAATGAATGTCGCTGACTTAAGCTGGGTTCGTAGTAGGCACGAAGCGTGCCAGAAGCGCTAAAGCGCTTACTACAAACTCTAAAGTCAGTACCATTCCTCCTAAAATGGTGGATTAGAATTGTAGGGGCGCACCGACGTGCATCCGTGTCAACTTAAGCCATAACCAATAAGTGAGGAAGCTGATGAGCGAGGAGTTAATTACCAATATTTACAACGCCTTCGATCCATTTCAACCGTTAGAACCTGATGATCCAGTTTATGTGGACTGTCATCAAGTACGCGGAGATGAAAATATCTTTCGCGAGTTGGGCAAGAAAATTATCCGCTCGAAACAACCCACTTGTCAACTTTACACGGGACATCGAGGAGTCGGCAAATCAACGGAACTCAAACGGCTCAAAAAGCATCTGGAAGAAAAAGGTTTTTTTGTCGTTTACTTTGCGGCGGATCAGGAAGATATTGACCCGGAAGATGCCCAATATACCGATATTCTTCTCGCTTGTACTCGGCATATTTTAGAGGAACTCAAAAATCTGGCGAGTCCCAAACCCTTGCAAGAGTGGTTGAAAGGGCGATGGCAATCTCTGCAAAATTTAGCCTTGACAGAAGTGTCTCTGGAAACGGTGAGTTTAGAGACAACAATTTCCCAGTTTGCCAAACTAACAGCAACATTAAAAGCCGTTCCCAGTACGCGAGAAACCATCCGCAAACAGGTTGATATTCATTCAATTTCTCTAATTGATGCCCTGAATGAATTTATCACAGAAGCGAAGACCAAGCTAAAAGACTCGAAACTGGCTGTAATTGCCGATAACCTCGACCGAATTGTCCCCGTAACTCGCGCAGATGGACGCAGCAATCATGATGAGATATTTTTAGACCGATGCGGACAACTCAGGGCGTTACAGTGTCATGTTATTTATACTGTACCCATTTCATTAGTGTACTCGAATCGAGCTACACAAGTGCGAGATAATTACGGAGACTGCCAAGTTTTACCGATGATTATGGTGCGAAATACCGATGACTCGGTTTATGAACCTGGATTGAAAGCACTCAAAGAACTGATAGGTAAGCGAGTCGGTCAATTTGCCCCTGATGCTTCCCTAGATACCGAAATTTTTGATAAATCTGAAACCATTGAGCGATTGTGTCTGGCGAGTGGGGGTCATGTGCGGGAAGTGATGCAGTTGATGGAAACAGCACTCGACTGGACAGATGATTTACCCATTACTAACAATGCCGTGCAACGAGCGATTACCAAAGCCCGTAATAATTATCGTAATGCAGTAGATGCAGAGGACTGGCAGAAGTTAGCCGAAGTTTCAGTTTCAAAAAGCGTTCCCAACGATCTTGATTATCGCAACTTATTATTTAACCGCTGTTTGTTAGAGTATCGCCATGTGGATGAAAGGGGAGAAATCAAGCGCTGGCATGATGCTCACCCGTTGATTAAAGAAATTGATGAATTTCGAGAGGCATTTGATACAATGAAGAAAGGAGAATCAGCCTAATCCCGATGAAACCAATCCCAGCCAATTTTATTGATGATTTTCCTATCGATTTAGGGGAAGACTATCAACCACTACGGCGTGCCTTAAAACGGCGCAGAGGATTTGGCTTGCTGTTTGTCCGTTGTTCTCCCGCTCAAGGGGAACGGTTGATTGGTAAAGTGCGAAAGGATATTCCCCAGAAAACAGTTGATGTTTTATCCTTAGACGAACCTATTGATAATCTCTACGAAATTATTGACAATCTCCCGAACAAAGAAAAGCTGGATATTTTGTTTATCAAGGGACTTGAAAAATCGTTGGTGGATTATATAAAACCTGGGATTGGTGGAGAAGGTGACTATTATAAGGAAGACACTGTACCTCGTATTTTAGGTCATTTGAACCTTCAGCGAGAACGATTCCGCGATGATTTCCCGATTTGCTTTGTTTTTCTGCTGCCGTTATACGCTCTTAAATATTTTATCCGTCGCGCTCCAGATTTTTTTGATTGGCGTTCTGGAGTGTGGGAATTTCCGACGAGTTCAGATTTTGTTGAGCAAGAAGCAAGCCGCATTTTTTCTCATATAAACTCTGAAGAGTTTTTCCTGCTGGCTGCCCCAAAACGAAAAGAGAAAATATTTGAAATTCAAGAAATAATTAAAACCAGTAATACTGAATTCAAGATAAAAGCGGCTTTATTGATTGCACAAATTAGTCTTTGTTTGACTATTGATGAATTTAAAAAGCCATTGAAATACTACCAAGAAATCCTCCAAGACAACCTGAACAATAGTTACCAAAAATTCGCTCCAAACCCTAGTGCAATAATGGTACAGGGTTTGACATTTTTGATTGGTAATGATTTCCAGGAGGCATTGGCTAGCTTCGACCAATTATTAGAACTCGAACCTAAAAATTACTACATCTGGTGGATGCGGGGGATAACGTTATCTTATTTGGCAAGGTACGAAGCTGCTCTAGCCAGCTATGACAAAGCCTTTGGACTTCAACCTGATGCTCATTATATCTGGTACTTCCGGGGAGTTGCGCTATCTAATTTGGAAAGATATGAGGAAGCGCTCGTTAGTTACGACAAAGCCCTAGAAATCAAACCTTACAATTATTATGCCTGGTATAAGCGAGGCATTGTGCTATCTTTGCTGGAAAGATACGAGGAAGCGATCGCCAGCTTCGACAAAACTCTAGAAATCAAATCTGATAATGGCGATGCCCGGTATCGTCGAGGTAATGCGCTATATGACTTGGGAAGACATGAGGAAGCGATCGCTAGCTTCGACAAAGCTCTAGAAATTCAACCTGACAATTATTATGCCTGGTATCAGCGAGGTATTGCGCTATTTCATTTGGAAAGATATGAGGAAGCGATCGCTAGCTATGAAAAAGCCATAGAAATTCAACCTAACAATCATCATACCTGGAATCTTCGGGGTAATGCGTTATCTTTGCTGGAAAGATATGAGGTCGCAATCACTAGCTTCGACAAAGCCCTAGAAATTCAACCTGACAATTATTATGCCTGGTTTTTCCGGGGTATGGTGCTATGTTTCTTGAAAAGATATGAGAAAGCGATCGCTAGCTTCGACAAAGCTCTAGATATCAAACCTGATGACCACGATGTCTGGTATTATCGAGGTATTGCGCTATCTAATTTAGGAAAATCTGAGGAGGCGATCGCTAGCTTCGACAAAGCTCTAGAAATTCAACCTGATAATCAGGATACCTGGTGCGTCCGGGGTATTGCGCTATCTAATTTGAAAAGATATGAGGAAGCTCTTGCCAGCTACGAAAAAGCTCTAGAAATCCAACCTGATAACCACGAGGCCTGGTATCGTCGAGGTAATGCGCTATTTGATTTGGAAAGATATGAGGAAGCTCTTGCCAGCTACGACAAAACTCTAGAAATTAAACCTGACAATCAGGATACCTGGTGCTTACGGGGTATTGCGCTATCTTTCTTAAAAAGATATGAAGAAGCTCTTGCCAGTTATGAAAAAGCCCTAAAATTTCAACCCGACTACCACTATGCCTGGTACTTCAAAGCTTGCTGTTATGCTTTACAAGGTAATGTGGACTTGGCAATCGAGAACTTGCAGCAAGCTATCAAGTTGAATCCTGACGAATGCAGAGAAAAGGCTAAAACCGACTCAAATTTTGACAGCATTCGGGAAGATCAGCGGTTTCAAGGGTTGATAGAGGGCTAAAAGGGAGAGTCTCAGTGAATACCCACTATCGTGAAGTCGCCTATCTATTATACGGTGACTAATGACTTATCTTCTTCCCACGACAGCAAGGAGTCGAGTTTTCCTGATTCTGAAAATGTTCGCGCCGCTAGCAGACAACGCAGCAAATCAACAGACATCTTTGTGGAATAAAGCCCTTCTTGTCCGCCAATAACGAGTTTTTCGGTTGCTTCAGGTTTGGATAAATCAACTAAATTATAAAAATCTAGATTATCGAAGGTGACTGAAACGACATATTTTCCAGCATAACCACCGCCAATCGTCATGTAAGTTTCATCATCGGCTGCCAAGGTAACTAACGTTTGATTTTTTCCATTTAACTGGCGGATAGCTGCTTCTAGCTGACTCCAATCCGGATTTTCGATTAAGTTATTTTCATTATTGTTGCCAACCCATTTTTCTATTGATAGGTTTGATACAAACATCATTGCCTCCTTCTATTTGGGGGTTTGACGGTTATTTTCTTGTTTCCACTTGGAGTTATGATTTCCAATTCTTCTATGCCTAACTGCCAAGCCATAGAATTCACACCTCCTCTTAAACCGCAAGCCGCACAAAGATCTCGATCAACAATTAAACGAGCTTTACCCCCTCTCATGCCTGCATCTGCGGCTTGTTGGAAGGCATCAGCCTCAGCGTGGGTTTTAGTGATTGGATTAACCCTAAAAGTTATCGGTCGAGGATTGGGATTATCACCAGAATTGATACCGAAGAAATTTTCACCCCTGATTTCTAACTTGGCTATAGTTGAGTAATCTTCTGCGCTGCCCGCAGGAGGTAAACCCAGGCGCTGTCTGTATTCAGCTAGTTCGTCAAAAACACTGTTCGTCTTTTTCCTGCCTTTAGATAAGTTTGCCTATTTTCCCTGATTTGGATCTACTTGTTATTTTAAGTGGTTTTGAGTTAAGTACAGGGCGACCAGATCAAATTGAGTGGACAATGTTGTGGATTACCCGGATTTCTCACAAGGAACGCGATCGCACTCCTCGGAACCTTTACCTAGACTAGGTTATGGGCATTTTTGACAGACCAATAATTTTGACAGAGTGTTGAACGCCTTATTTTACCGTCGATCCAGGTTTTATAAGCCCTTGAGGAATCGTGGTGAGAAATGCGGGATTAGTGCAAGCGGGTCGCCCCTACGATAAACGATAAACTATATTCTGGAGCGATCGCGTCCTATCCTTCCTCCGGCTTTCGACCTATAATGGTACGATGTCGCGGGTCACTCGCCACAGTGACAATATATTCAAATCCCACCCTCTGCATCAGTCCTTCTACATCCAAGGTGTAATAATCATCTGACCAAGGTTCAGTGCTTTTCATCAGGGTAAAAAGTACAGGTGGCAAATTTTGGATGACGGGAGATTTAGGGTTATTATCTACCATCGCCAGATAACCCCCAGGACGCAAAAGTCTGAGTATTTCCTGAAAAATTGCCTGAGTTGCTTGACGCGGGAGTTCATGAATCACGAATTGCAGCGTCACTAAGTCAAAGGAAGCATAAGATAATCCCGTTTCCTCAGCTTTGGCGTGAATCCACTCAATTTCACCCTTGGTATCCCGGAGTTGAGCCACCGCTAACATATAGGGGGATAAGTCTAATCCCACGGTTCGCACCGGGGTATCTTGACGGCTTTGGTAATACTCATGTAGCGCCCGGGTTGAGATACCCACAGAACAACCCATATCTAGAATATCCTGTACGGGTTGGGTACAATATTCAGCTAAGACGTGGTGAAAACTCCCCCGCACCCGCGCCTGCGCCTCTTGCCAAGTCAAGGGTTGATTACGCCAAACCCTTAACCCCATTGAGTATGTGGCGGATTCGGCTTCAAACGCAGCCGACCAACATAAGTTACCTTGATCGTAGGCGTGGAAGGGAACCTGGTAGTAGTCGGGATAGGTAATGCTGGGATTGGCAATCTGCGCCAGACGTTCTTTGACGCCTGACGCTTCTAGTTCTTGGTATCTCTTGCGCCAGGGAATGCCATTTTTCTCCGCCGTCTTCATGAGGACTTGGCGAGCTTGGTGTTTCATGACATTATAAATGGGCTTGGTCTGAATCAGAATGTTGACCAATCGGGAAAGAAGGTCATTACCCGCCCAATCCGGTTTGATTTTGTCACTGATCAAAGCACATCCCTCACAATCGCAATCTTTTTATTTTAATGCTTCAAAACCAAGCGATAGCGCGGTTTACCATGGCGCAGCTTTTCCATCGCCTCATTCACTTGCTCAAAGCTGAAGGTTTCGGTAATCGGTTCAACACCCTGTCGTGCGGCGAAATCGATCATTTGGGAAATTGTTACTGGACTCCCCACGGGACTGGCTGAAATTGACTTTTGACCGCCAATCAAAGGGAAAAGTTGGGTGGATAGGGGATTAGGAATGACTCCAACAAAGTGTAACCGACCTTTGGGACGTAATGCGGCAATGTAGGCGTCCCAATCGAGGTCAGCATTAGCCGTGGAGAGAATAAAGTCAAAGGAATTCTGCACTGACTCCAAGGCTTTGGGATCGCTAGAATTGATAAAATAAGTTGCTCCCAATTCCCGTGCTTCTGCTTCTTTTTCTGGACTACTGGAAAACGCTGTGATCTCACACCCCCAAGCCCGGAGGAAACCCAGGGCGATATGACCTAATCCGCCAATAAGCTGCTACGCAGCTTAATTGTATAATATAAAGACAAGGTAAAGAGCGCGGTCGCCAGGATATGCCAGCTAAAAATCATCTGTCTCAAGAGCAGAAAGAAAGACTGATTAAACTCCTAAAGGAAGCTAATGAGTAT